>NZ_JACSJN010000007.1:0-144215 GCF_018617135.1 Exiguobacterium sp. s163 | reverse complement strand
CCAGGCAAGATCGTTCCGCAATAGCTCAGTGGTAGAGCAACCGGCTGTTAACCGGTAGGTCGTAGGTTCAAATCCTACTTGCGGAGCCACTTTCTCTTTTGGAGAGCTGTCCGAGTGGCCGAAGGAGCACGATTGGAATTCGTGTAGGCGGCAAAACCGTCTCAAGGGTTCGAATCCCTTGCTCTCCGCCAGTTTTTCAAATATGTAATGGCCCGTTGGTCAAGCGGTTAAGACACCGCCCTTTCACGGCGGTAACACGGGTTCGAATCCCGTACGGGTCACCATTTAATTTTATATCGTCGCGGGGTGGAGCAGTCTGGTAGCTCGTCGGGCTCATAACCCGAAGGTCGTCGGTTCAAATCCGGCCCCCGCAATTAAGTCCGGTCTCGTGGTGTAGGGGTTAACATGTCTGCCTGTCACGCAGAAGATCGCGGGTTCGAATCCCGTCGAGACCGCCATTTTTATTTAAAAATCAATCATACTACATACGGCTTTGTAGCTCAGTTGGTAGAGCAAAGGACTGAAAATCCTTGTGTCGGCGGTTCGATTCCGTCCAAAGCCACCATATGTGGGGGGGTAGCGAAGTGGCTAAACGCGGCGGACTGTAAATCCGCTCCCTCGGGTTCGGCGGTTCGAATCCGCCCCCCCCCACCACTTAGGGGCATAGTTTAGCGGTAGAACTACGGTCTCCAAAACCGTCAGCGCGGGTTCGATTCCTGCTGCCCCTGTTTTAATTTTATCATGGCGATTGTGGCGAAGTGGTTAACGCACCGGATTGTGATTCCGGCATTCGAGGGTTCAATTCCCTTCAGTCGCCCCATTATTATTGGGCTGTAGCCAAGTGGTAAGGCATCGGATTTTGATTCCGACATGCGAAGGTTCGATCCCTTCCAGCCCAGCCATTTTGCGGAAGTAGTTCAGTGGTAGAATACGACCTTGCCAAGGTCGGGGTCGCGGGTTCGAATCCCGTCTTCCGCTCCAATGACTTTTGGCGCCATAGCCAAGTGGTAAGGCAGAGGACTGCAACTCCTTTATCGTCGGTTCGATTCCGACTGGCGCCTCCAACATAATATGCCGGTGTGGCGGAATTGGTAGACGCGCACGACTCAAAATCGTGTTCCTCTGGAGTGTCGGTTCGACTCCGACCACCGGTATCCGTATGACTCTAACTGAGGTTAGGGTCTTTTTTCTGTTCTCTATCCTTTTTTGAGAAGGAAGGACATTCATTCAGCTCGAATGTTTTAACAAGAAGAAACGAGATGGATGATATTCAATATACAGAACAATCGAATCGGTTCATCCGATTTGCTGACAACGAATGTGTGGGTTCTAGTCGCTTATACGAAGTGCTAGCTCGAGAAGTGGCCCAGCATGAATGGCTCTTATCTTTGTGTGAAAACATACTAAAGGGACAACTTGTTCCAAATCTATTGTTTGCAGCTGTTCATGAACTGTTAATTCAACACTCTGCTGATGAGTTGGCCACCTATTATCCTAGCGTGACAAAATATCCAAAACAAGCTGAAGATGTATTTCCCTCTTTTTTAGCTTTTTGCCATACATACGAAAGTGAGATCCGTCATCGATTGAAGACCCGTCGTGTGCTGACGAACGAGGTTCAACGATGCCCCTACTTGTATCCAATCTTTTCGAAGATTCAACAACAGAAGAAGCGATCACTCGGACTGCTCGAAATCGGAACGAGTGCAGGGCTTCAACTATTTGTGGATCAATATGCTTATGAGTATAATGGCGTCTCATTCAATCCGATAAACGCCTCATCAGTAAACATCTCAGCGGCCGTTGAATCAGATGAACCATTCCGTCTCGAAGCTACGAGGCCATTAGAAATCGGAACGCGTCTGAACAATGTGGATTTGACAGACGAAGCAGAGCGGTCATGGTTAAATGTGTTAATTTGGCCAGAACATGAAACAAGGCGGCAACTGCTTCAGGCCGCCATGAATGAAGTCAATTTGAATAAGGTGACGCTCATTGAAGGGGATGGTATGACGAAGTTACAAGAACTCGTATCGCGTGTACCTGAAGCGGAGATGTTATGTATCTTCCATACACACGTTGCGAATCAGATGTCACGTCCCGTCAAAGAAGAACTTTTGAAGCAAGTCGAGCGAATTGGACAAACACGAGACGTCTTCCATATCTATAACAATATCCAAGATCGTTTCCTTCATGTGGATTTGTATCAGAACGGTCAACTTACAGCGTTGACGTGTGCAGAAACAGAGGGGCACGGCCGTTAATTTCAAATCCTGACGCCACTCGATTCTTTGTTTCATCCATGATCTTTTGAATGATTAAGATATATTAACATATTGATTTCATTGATTTTAGAAAAACTTACGAATACTTGTTGACAGTTTAATAGTATAGGTGTATATTAACTATAGTCGCTTGAACGACAACAATATTTCATGCGGGTGTAGTTTAATGGTAAAACCTCAGCCTTCCAAGCTGATGACGAGAGTTCGATTCTCTTCACCCGCTTCATATCTCTCTGCCGAGTGGCGGAGAGATTTTTTGTATGCGAAAATATATAGAGGAGGTGAACGGAATGGACCCGTACACATTAAAACAACAAATCTTAGCGTATGCCGAAACCATCGGGATTGATGAGTTGAAAGTGACGACAGCTGATCCGTTCATCGTCATGAAACAACGACTCATTCGGCAGCAAGAGAAAGGGTTTGCCTCTGGGTTTGAAGAGCCCGACTTAGAGAAACGTACGAACCCGGAGCTCTTACTTGAAGAAGCCCAGTCGATCATTGCGATCGCCATCGCCTATCCAAGTAAATTAAAAGATGCGCCCCGTAGTGTCGCCGGCGAGAGACGAGGGTTGTTTGCTCGTGCTTCGTGGGGACTCGATTACCATCGGGCGGTCGGCGATCGATTGGCCAAACTTCAAGCGTACATTGAAGAATTGGTTCCAAACGTGCGAACGCGTTCGATGGTCGATACGGGTGAGCTCGTCGACCGTGCTGTCGCAGAACGTGCGGGGATTGGATTTAGTGGGAAAAACTGTTCCATCATCTCTCCTGAGAAAGGATCCTATCTTTATTTGGGCGAAATGATTTTAGATGTATACTTACCACCGGATGAAGCAATTGAAGACGGATGTGGGGATTGCGATAAATGTATGACAGCTTGTCCGACGACGGCCCTTGTAGAACCAGGTGTCCTCGATGCGAAGCGCTGTATCGCCTATCTCACGCAGATGAAGACGTTGATGCCACGAGAGTTTCGGTCGAAGCTTGGTGGTCGATTATATGGATGTGACACGTGTCAGCAAGTCTGTCCATATAATCGCAAAAAGGATTGGCGCCACCATGAGGAATTGTTACCGGAAGCTGAGATTGTCAAACCGCTCTTAGAGCCTCTTCTGACATTAAGCAATCGGGAGTTCAAACAAAAGTTCGGACATTTATCAGGCGCATGGCGCGGGAAGAAACCGATTCAACGAAATGCGATTTTAGCGCTCGCGCACTACCGTGAACCTTCAGCGATTCCAATCTTAAGGGAATTCATTAAACAGGATGAACGCGAAGATATGCGCGCGACGGCTGTTTGGGCAATCGGTGCGATTCTTGGACCTGATGCCGATTCGATATTTGAAGAGATTGAACGGAATGAAACATCTGATATGGTTCATGAAGAGATTCGCATATATCGAGAGGAGTGGGCACATGAAGATCGTGTCGTCTAAGTGGGGACCGCTAATGTACGAGATAAATGGAGCAGGTAAGTTGACCGAATTGGAGTTCACAACACATGAACCGACAGAAGAGGCGCCTGAATGGTTGCGGGATCTCATGACGCGAGTCGAGCGGACAGGGTTTCAAGAAGCAGATCGTGTCTACGTCGAAATGAACGGGACACCGTTTCAACAGGAGGTCTGGGATGCGCTCTTGACCATTCCTTACGGCGAGACACGCACATATAAGCAAATTGCTGAACAAATCGGTCGACCGAAAGCCGTTCGCGCCGTCGGTCAGGCGCTCAATCGAAATCCGTTGCCGATTCTATTTCCGTGTCACCGTGTCATTGGAAGTGGTGGGAAGCTAGTCGGTTTTGCGGGAGGATTGGCTGAGAAACAACGCCTTCTAGAATTTGAAATGAAAAAGTGAGGGAAATCAACCATGGCAATTCATGTCGTAATGTTTCAACCAGAAATACCAGCAAATACAGGGAACGTCTCACGTACGTGTGCGGCGACGAACTCGGTGCTTCATTTGATTCGTCCGCTCGGGTTCTCGACGGATGATAAGATGTTAAAACGTGCCGGTCTCGACTATTGGCAATTTGTCGATGTACGCTATCATGACTCGTTAGAAGAGCTGTGGGAGAAGCATCCGGATGGTCAGTTCTTTTATATTACGAAGTACGGGGAACAATACCCGAGTGATTTGGACGTTTCAGATGTAGACGGTGACTATTTCTTCGTCTTTGGTCGTGAGACGAAAGGGTTACCGATGGAAGTCATCGAGAACAATTTAGATCGCTGCATCCGTCTGCCACAATCGAACCTCGTCCGTTCATTGAACGTATCGAATACAGCAGCCATCATCGTCTATGAGGCGCTTCGTCAACAGGGATATGCAGGATTGAAATAAAAAGAGCCGGATTCGTAAGAATCCAGGCTCTTATTCGTTACCCTCAGGTTTACGGTTATATCCAGCTGTCAAAATTGCTGCGAGGAAGACGACGCTGATTCCAACCATCAATAATAGGCCCATCCAAAAATCCCCCTTTTATTCTCCATAACTATAAATAGTATAATATACTTGGTAGGTGAATTGCACTGAATATAAGAAATTACTGTGAAATTGGAGAAGGAACATGAAAACGAATGTGTACTTACTGAGCTATGCCCCACTCATCGGAATTATTTTGTTTTCGATGTCACTTGCGATTGCGACCTCCGAGTACGTAATCCAATGGCTGAATCAAATTGGCGTATATAGTGAAATTATCGAACTATTATCGGTGCAAGAGACGAAAGTGCTCATGCTCGTTGTATTCTTCACGATTTTCTTTATGTTGTTTAGCGCCTTCAAATTGGTGGCCGATACGTTCAATCAACTCGGCTTCGCCTTTTTTGCGCGCGAAACGAATGGCACGTCGCTTCATCGGCTCAAACCTGGGGCCATCATCTTCCTCATCGGGTCTGGAATCAGCTTTCTCTTTTTGAACACGTTACTCGCCGTCATCGCCGTCCTCGTAGGAACGCTCTTGATGTATCTCTTTTACTATGTCTGGCAAGTAAGCCAATCGATGTCCGTCCCACGAGCCATCGGCTTATTGCTTATGCAGGCCGTCATGTGGGCGACGTTGATCAGCGGGTTAGGTTGGTCGGTCCTTCGCTTGTTCAACTCTGTCGGAGATATTATCTTATGAAGCATTCTTTTGGACCGACCTCGGATGTGATTGAAGCGTGGTGTCAATCATTTGTCCCAGAGGAAACCTTGTATTGGATTGATTCTTCGTTTCTTGAGGATATACCGAGTTCCTGTCTCGTGATTCCGAGGCAGGAGTTTTTCAATCATCCGCTTTACCGCAGACCCGACATCACGAATCCGTATGTGACGTGGCAGATGGGTCAAGACGTGACTTATGTCATCCATGCGTTCTCTAGCTTTTTGAAGGAGTTACAGGAGCACGTCAAAACACGTTTATTGGAATTTCAAGTGACGACCCATCGTGGTCTTGTTTTGCCGATATCAGTCGAGCAGATGAAACGTCTATCGAATGAGATGATTATAGAGAAGGATGGCGCGTGTGTCATCGTTTTGCATCCGCAAAATTGGAATGAGCTCGACATCGAGATGCGTCATTCTCTCCTGCTCGACTATGCGAAGGAGTGGGATCGTTGGGAAGGGGAACCCTGTGATGACTCGATTGCTTCGCATATTGCGGATTATGCAAATCGGTTTCCGATCCAGGATGGAAGTAACTGTCTCGCGGCGACGTTGTTTGCGGTCACGGGAAACGAACAGGTCGTTCACCGATGGGTTCATCCAGAGACGTTCCTTCAGACATTAAAGCGAAGTAGGTACGAAACTGTGAAGGATGATACACTGAGGCCGAATGACGTCCTGACGTTTTGGAGCGACCAAGGGCAACTGGTCCATGCGAGTTACTGTGTGCGACAAGGACTCTATTTCAATAAACATGGTCAAGTCCGTTTCAATCCATGGAAACTAATCAATCACGACGAGTTAATGGAGCATTGGGGAGCATATCGACTTCAAATCGAACGTCGATTATAAAGCAAAAGGAGTCAGTCCACTTTTCAGTGGCTGACTCCTTTTATTGGTGTGCCTGTGTCCAGACAATCGCCGGATACGCACGGTTGGCGAGTTCCGGGAATGGGCGAGGCGTATCGGCACCGAGCCAGATGGCGGTGATGGTGCGATCGGTCAGTCCGACATACCACATATCTTTGTTGTCGTTCGTTGTTCCGGTCTTTCCTCCGAGATACTCAAACTCACGTTTCAGCTGATTCGCATAGCGACCTGTACCGTATGAGGTGACGGTCGATAACGCTTTTTTCATCTCACTAATCGTTTCCGGAGACCAGACTGTCTCTTCCGTTAAAATCGGGGTCAGTGTTGGTTCACCGGACTTGAATGTGATTTGTTTGATTGTATGTCCGGATGTATACTCGCCTTTATTTAAGAACGGGGTATAGGCGGCGGCGAGTTCTTTTGGGGAGACCCCTTGTGTGAGACCGCCAAGGGCACTCGCTAAGTTCTCGTCCTGTTCATCCCATTGACTGAACATCATATCAGCTGTCTTATACGCGCGTTCCTGATCGATTGCTGAGAAGGCGGCGAGCGCAGGTGTGTTATACGAGAAAGCGACCGCATCTTTCAATAAGACATCGCCTAACACACGGTTGTGACTATTTCCGGGACAATAAGAACCGTAACAAGCCGGACGACCGTCAAGTACCGTGTCAAGTTTCGCTCCTGTCTCTTCGATAAATGGGGCGAAAACGAGGATCGGTTTGATTGCGGAACCTGGTTGGCGGTACGCCTGGGTCGCTCGGTTGAACTCACCGACCTGCGTCATCTCAGAGTCGACCATGGCCACGATTCTCCCTTGAGGTGTCAGTTCCGCATAGCCACCGTTCACACCGGGAGGGAGTTGACTCATCACCTGTTTTGCTTGTTTCTGCTTCCCGGTTGATAAGTAAGTCTCGATCGTCGCTTCATGTGTGGATAAATAATCTCTTGCCTCGGCATCGTCTAAGTCATAGCGTGACCGTACCAATTGAATCGCTTCGCGGACGGCTGTATCCATGTAGTCCGGGTATTGAATCGTTTGAATGCGAAACGACGCTTGTAACTTGACACCATGATACTGATCATATGCACTCTTCGAGAGAACACCCGCTTCAAACAGTTGCGTCAAGATTCGGTCCTTACGCTCAAAAAAAGCATCAGATGGATTGAGCGGATCATAAAGTGACGGATTATTCGGTACTGTCAACAAGTAAGCGAGTTGATTCCAATTCAGATCGTCGAGCGGTCTTGAAAAGTATGTATCGGCTGCCGATTGAATCC
Organism: Exiguobacterium sp. s163; assembly: GCF_018617135.1. Classification (GTDB taxonomy): domain Bacteria; phylum Bacillota; class Bacilli; order Exiguobacteriales; family Exiguobacteriaceae; genus Exiguobacterium; species Exiguobacterium profundum. The sequence goes on along the minus strand of NZ_JACSJN010000007.1, from coordinate 136,629 downwards.
CATATACATTATGTCCAAAAAAAATAACGTTGCTATAAGCTGTTAAAATTTCTTTCTTGCTATAATTTTTTTCTAGTGCTCGAGCAAGCAATAACTCTTTCACTTTTCGTTCATATGTCCGTTCATGTGTGAGGTACACGTTCCGTGCCAACTGTTGCGTGATTGTACTCCCACCTTGGACAGATGTCTCGTTCGCGTTATTGATAAATGCTCGGGCAATCCCGCTCAAATCATAACCGGGATGAGCATTGAACTTACGGTCTTCGATGGTTGTAATCGCATCTTGGATATGTTCGGGTAACGCTTTCGGAGACACGTCATTTCTGCGGCCCGCCAAGTAGATTTGCTGTTCTCCACCGTTGTATGCGAGTGTGACGGCATGCATTGACGAGAGTGGTTGTGCCGATACCAGCTCTTGTCCCCAAGATAGAATTTCATCTGCCTGATCAATCTCTTCTTTCAATGCAGTGGCAAGTGACAAGGAAGCAGCCAAAAGTCCAGCAAAAAATAAGGTTCCAATCCAAGCTCTCATCTATTTCACCTCTCTCTATACATTATATCGTCCAATTTACAAAAAAATAAAAATGTAAACGTTATCATATAATAATTCGAGAAGGAATACTTTAGGAAAGGGCGAAAAAGGGTAAAAGAGGTTGTATATCACGATTTTGAGGAGGCTTATTATTTATGAAGCAAGAAATGGTTGCGATGCTCCTTGCGGGAGGAGAAGGAAAACGATTGGGGCCTCTTACGCGAAAAACGGCGAAACCGGCCGTGAATTTCGGCGGAAAGTACCGCATTATCGATTTCCCATTGTCAAACTGCACGAACTCGGGAATTACAACAGTCGGGGTATTGACGCAATACGAGCCACTTGAATTGAATCGTTACTTAGGAATCGGGACGGCGTGGGATTTAGATCGTCGCAATGGGGGGTTAGCCATTCTCCCACCTTACCAAGCACAGTCGGGGAAAAACTGGTACGAAGGGACGGCCAATGCTATCTATCGCAACTTGAGTTACATCGATGATTACGATCCGGATTATGTGTTGATTCTTTCGGGGGACCACATCTATAAAATGGACTACGAGAAAATGCTCGAAGCCCATAAAGAAAAACAAGCCGATGTAACCATCTCTGTCATGGAAGTGCCATGGGATGAAGCGCCGCGTTTCGGAATTTTGAACACAGCGGATGACCTTCGCATCAATGAGTTCGAAGAGAAGCCAGAAGAACCGAAGAGCAACTTGGCCTCGATGGGGATTTACATCTTCAACTGGAGCGTCTTGCGCGAACACTTGATTAAAGATGCTGAAGACGAAACGTCTAGCTTTGACTTCGGGAAGAATATCATTCCGAACACGCTTCTTCAAGGACTCGACGTCTTCGCTTATAAATTCAAAGGCTATTGGAAAGACGTCGGTACGATCCAGTCTCTTTGGGAAGCGAATATGGACCTCTTGGAAGAAGAGCCTCCATTCGATTTATATGACCCGGAGTGGAAAATCTATTCGGTCAACCCGAACCAGACTCCTCAGTATATTGGAAAAGATGCTTGTGTCGAACAGTCTGTAATTAACGAAGGATGTCATATCGAAGGCGAAGTCCAACATTCAGTGCTATTTTACGACGTCCGTGTCGGAGAAGGTTCACTCGTTAAAGACTCGGTGATCATGCCAGGAGCTAGAATCGGGAAGGATGTAACAATTCACAGAGCCATTGTCGCTAGCTGTGCAGTCATTGAAGACGGCGCGACAGTAGGTGAGCCGGGTGGTGAAATCGTTGTTATTGAACCACACGAAAACATTGAAAGTGGAACCGTCTTCAAACAAAGAGTTTAATACGAGTAAAGAGACACGCAAGGAGGCGTTACTGTTGACGAACGATTTATTAGGGGTCATTAACTTAGGAACGGAACAAGGTCTGTTTCCGGAATTTACTGGACATCGTAATCTGGCATCAGTCCCATTCTCAGGACGCTATCGCCTGATTGACTTCACCTTGACGAATATGATCACACAAAATATTAATCAAGTCGGAATCTTTACGTTAGACAAGTATCGCTCGTTGATGGATCACCTCGGCTCGGGAAAAGAGTGGGATTTGGACCGTTCGCAAGGTGGTCTCCACATCTTCCCACCAGCGTTGAAACCGGACGGGGAAGCGTTTCTTGGCGACTTGGCCAACTTCTCGATGCACCGTGAACACTTCATTCGCAGCAAACAGCCGTATGTGGTCATCACAGGTTCGAATGTATTGACGACGATTGACTACAACGACATGCTCGCACATCATAAATCGATGGGCGCGGACATCACGCTTGCCTATACGACCCATGAACAGAAATGTGGCTACTGCCGTCCGATTCGCCTTGGGGAAAATGACCGCGTCGTCGGCATCTCTGAGCGAGGCTTCTCACCGGATGATGAGTACACGTACACAGAAACGATCATTATGTCGAAGAATCTCTTCATGCGTCTCGTTGATGAAGCGACCTCTAAAGGCGAATATGACCTGTTGGATGGCGTCATTCGTCCCCAGCTTCATCGTTTACACGTGCACGGGTACCATTATGTCGGGAAAATGCAGGTCATTCACTCGGTGCTTTCTTACTATAATGAAAGCATGCGATTACTCCGTGGCGAAGGCATCATTTATGACTTCCCGCATATCTACACGAAAATCAAACATGAGCCACCGACTCGTTATTTGAAAGGATCAAAAGTAAACGAGGCGCTCGTGGCAAATGGATGTAAGATTCATGGAGAGGTGCAAAATAGTATTCTCTTCCGTGGTGTTGAAGTCAGTAAACACGCACGCGTGAAAAACTCAATCATTTCATCAAAATCGATCATTGAAGAAGGAGCTGTCGTTGAAAATGCCATTCTGGATAAAGAAGTCGTTGTAAAACGAGGACAGGTCATCCGAGGCACAATCGACGAACCGATTGTCATCGCGAAACGAACAGTGGTATGAGGAGGATTTTATGAAAATTTGGTATGTTGCTTCAGAAGCGGCACCGTTCATGAAAACGGGGGGGCTGGCCGACGTTGTCGGTTCGCTCCCTCAAGCGGTGGCGGGCCTAGGAGAAGAAGTCAGTGTTGTCATGCCGAAATATGGCTCGATCGCTGAAGAGTATGTGGACGAGATGGAGTATTTATTCGACCTGATTGTTCCGGTCGGGTGGCGCAAACAGTTCGGGGCAGTCTTGAAGTTAGAGCGGGACGGCATCACGTATTACTTCATCGACAACGAGTATTACTTTAAACGTGACGGCGTCTTATATGGACACTTTGATGATGCTGAACGATTCGCCTTCTTCTCTCGCGCTGTACTCGAAATGATTGGGAAGATGGAAGACGTACCCGATGTCCTGCATTGTCATGACTGGCAGACAGGTATTTTACCGGCCTTCTTACGAATCCATTATCAACATATTGAAGCGTATCAACGCATTCGCACCGTGTATACCATCCATAACCTACAATACCAGGGGATTTTCCCAGAAGAGATTCTTGGAGAATTGCTACAGTTCGGTCCTGAACATTTCACGGCCGAAGGAATTCAACATAACGGTCTCGTCAATTACATGAAAGCCGGCATCGTCCATTCCGATCAAATCACGACCGTCAGCCCATCGTATCGCGACGAAATCATGGAACCCTATTACGGTGAAGGATTAGACGGGGCGTTGCGTCATCGCGCGGTCGATGTCCGAGGGATCTTAAACGGCATCGACTTGGCAACGAACGATCCAAACACAGACGCACGAATCGAACAGTCGTATAACCTTGATACGTACAAAGAAGGAAAGCTTGCGAATAAACGAGCGTTACAAGAGCGACTTGGGCTTGAAGTACGTGACGATGTCATGCTCATCGGTTTTGTCAGCCGACTCGTTGACCAAAAGGGGCTCGATTTAATCAACGGTGTCCGTGAAGAACTTGGACAGCTCCCTTGCCAGTTCGCGTTCCTCGGTTCGGGACAACCGGAATATGAAGGAATCGTTCACGAGATGACAGCCGCTCACCCCGGGAAAGTCGGGTCATATATCGGTTTTGACATCGAACTCGCACATTTGATTTATGCGGGATCGGATGCCTTTTTAATGCCGTCACGTTTTGAGCCTTGTGGTCTCAGTCAATTGATTTCCATGCGATATGGCACCTTGCCGATCGTACGTGAGACAGGTGGACTCCGGGATACCGTGAAGCCGTACAACGAGTTCACGCAAGAAGGGACCGGTTTTGGATTCATGAACTACAATGCTCATGAGATGTTGGCGACGATTGAAAAAGCGATTCGTGTCTTCTATGAAAAGGAAAACTGGCATGCCCTCGTCCATCAAGCGATGACCGCGGACTATAGCTGGAAACAATCCGCCAAGCAATATCGTGAGTTATATCATTTATTCGCATGAGTGGAAGGAGCTAACTTGATTTATGTTCACAGATAAACAAAGCTTTGTCGACGCATTTAAAGAACGGTTCATTGCATTGAACGGGAAGTCGATCGAGGATGGGACAGAGCAGGAAGTGTATCAAACATTGGCAACGATGGTACGCGAGCAGGCCATGCCCAAATGGATTCACACGCGCGACCGTCAAGAAGAAAAACAGAGTAAGCAAGTCATCTATTTCTCGCTAGAATTTTTATTAGGTCGCTTCTTATACAACAACTTGCTCAGTTTAGACGTATTGGAGCTCGTTAGAGACGGACTGCAAGATCTCGGATACGACTTCACAGACATTACCGAGTTGGAACCAGAGCCGGGTCTTGGGAATGGGGGGCTCGGGCGCCTGGCCGCCTGCTTCCTCGATTCGTTGGCTGCACTCAGTTTACCTGGGCATGGAAATGGGATTCGCTATCGTTATGGACTCTTCAAACAGAAAATTGTAGACGGCTATCAAGTCGAGCTGCCGGATAACTGGCTCCGTGACGGGAACATGTGGGAAACGAGACGTCAGGATAAAGCGGTCGAGATTAATTTCGGTGGCTGGATTGAGATGAAACAAATCGGAGATCGATTGCGTGTCGTCCATCATCCAGACGAGGTTGTTCTTGCCGTTCCGTATGATATGCCGATTATCGGTTATAAGAATGATGTCGTGAATACGTTACGTCTTTGGAACGCCGAATCACCACTTGACGACGAGGCGTATTTAGAGAAGACGAAAGGGACGTATAAAGACTTGTTGAAACATAAACAGTCGATTGCTACCATTTCGGAATTCTTGTATCCAGATGATACGACGTATGAAGGAAAAGTATTACGTTTGAAACAACAATACTTTTTTGTATCTGCAGGCATTCAATCGATGCTTGCTTCCTATTTGAAGCGAAATAAATCACTTAAGCAGTTAGGCGACCATTACGCGATTCATATCAATGATACGCATCCGGTCGTCGCAATTCCTGAATTGATGCGCATCTTGATGGATGAGCATGGATACGGTTGGGACGAGGCGTGGCGGATTACGAAGAGCGTCATGTCGTTCACGAACCATACGCTACTCGCAGAAGCGCTTGAGAAATGGCCGGTCGAGATGTACCAACGCCTCCTGCCGCGCGTGTATCAAATCATCGAAGAAATCAATCGACGTTTCTGTCGAGACGTACTCGTCAACTATCCGCACCTCGAATCCCATATGGGAGAGATTGCAATTGTGTCAAACGAACAGATCAATATGGCCAATCTCGCTGTCGTCGGTTCTCATTCAACGAACGGCGTAGCGCAAATTCATACGGATATTTTAAAACAGCGCGAGATGCGTTACTTATATGAGATGTTCCCGCTTCGCTTCAACAACAAGACGAACGGGATCACACACCGCCGCTGGCTCTTGAAGTCGAACCCGCGGCTATCCGATGCCATCACGGAAGCAATCGGCCCCTCATGGGTGGAACATCCGAACGACTTGGAAAAGTTGATGGATGTTTCGAAAGACCGGAGCTTCCAAGAAAAAGTCATGGACGTGAAGCAACAGAACAAATTGGACTTAGCGGCATACATTCAAGAAGAAACGGGAGAGAGAGTGGACCCTCATTCCATCTTTGACGTACAAGTCAAACGCTTGCACGCCTATAAACGACAATTGCTGAATGCTCTTCACATCCATGCGCTTTACTTGAAGATTCAAGCGGACCCGACGTTTACGATGGTGCCTCGCACGTTTATCTTCGGCGCCAAGGCGGCACCGGGATACTACTATGCGAAAGAGATTATTCGCTATATCAATGCCCTTGCCACGCTCATCAATAAGGACAAGCGGGCGAGTCAATTCATTAAAGTCATCTTCCTTGAAAACTATCGTGTCTCCATGGCCGAACGGATTTTCCCAGGGTCTGACTTGAGCGAACAAATCTCGACTGCGAGCTATGAAGCATCCGGTACCGGAAACATGAAGTTCATGATGAACGGAGCCTTGACGATTGGAACGTTAGACGGGGCCAATATCGAGATTCGTGACGCCGTCGGTGATGATCACATCTTTATCTTTGGATTATCTCCGCAAGAAGTCATGAACTATAAGAAGTTCGGGGGCTATCATGCGGCAGAGATGTATCACGCACATCAGGAAATCAAAGATGTGGTCGATGGTCTTGTCAACGGAACGTTCGATAAAGTGGGCGAATATCAATTCCAATCCATCTTCGATTCTCTCCTCGTCTATAACGATGACTTCCTCGTCTTGAAAGACTTTGTCTCGTATATGCGGGCACAGCGACGAGTCGATGAGGTGTTCAGTGACCAATCACGTTGGGCTGAAAGCTCAATCGTCAATACGGCGAAGTCAGGAATCTTCTCGAGTGACCGTACCATCACGGAATACGCAAACGCGGTCTGGAATATTAAACCGACGAGCGTAAAATAAAAAGGATCCACCCTTAGGGGTGGACCTCGTTTTCTGGATAGCTGATCCAATCGGAATAGGATCCCGGATAGAGCCGGACATCATCTTTCCCGAGAGCGTGAAGCGCCAAAATATTGACGCAGGCGGTCACACCGCTACCACAGTAAAAGATAGGGTTCTCGACGGGAAGAACATCTTTATACAGTTCTTTCAAGTCGTGGAAGTCTTCTAACGTCCCGAGTTCTGTGATGGCCTCGGCATAAGAGCAGAGCAATGCGTTCGGAATATGACCTGCTTTTGAGTCGATTGGTTCATGTGACCCGTTGAAGCGATCTTCGGTTCGCGAATCATAGAGCGAGCCGCTCGCAGCAGCTTTCACTTCGTCGAGTGTCGCAATCATATGGTCTTGGAAGTCTGGCGTATAGTCGCTTGTCGGATAGTGTGGAACGTCCGTCGTGGTCTCACCGCAATAAGTGATGCCGGATTGGATACCGCCTTCTAACACAACGACCCGTTCGTGACCGGCCCATTTGAAGAGCCACCATGCACGAGCTGCGAATGGGAAGCCGTCATCGTAAATGATGACCAAATCTTCTTTTTTCAAGCCGATGCGACGAAGTGTTGCCGTCCATGCTTCTTTCGAAGGGAGCGGATGACGTCCGCCATGTTCGCCGAGCGGACCGGACAAGTCTTCCATCAAATCGAGAAAGACAGCGTTCGGAAGATGTCCCTTTCGGTAGACAGATTTACCATAGGACGCGTCGTTTAGCGAATATCGGCAATCGATGAAACGAATCGAGTTCGTATGCACGATTTGTTTTAACTCTTGGGCACGCATTGTTGGAAACATTAATATCACCTCGAGGTTTCGTTACTCTCATCGTATACAAGATGGAAGCAATTGGCGAGTACTTCGATTGAATTTTTTGAGGGTGAAAGGGGAATGAATCATGACATGGCAACAAACGTATGACCGTTGGAATCAATTCGAAGGGCTCGAGCCGCATTTACGTGCGGAACTCGAAGAACTCGCAAAAGATGAGACTACGTTAGAAGATGCATTTTATAAGACGCTCGAGTTTGGAACAGGCGGGATGCGTGGAGAAATCGGACCGGGTGCAAACCGAATGAACGTCTATACGATTCGAAAAGCGTCACAAGGATTTGCTGATTTTATCTCAGCATCAGGGGAAGAGGCGAAACGTCATGGCGTCGTCATCGCCCATGACTCACGTCATTTTTCGCCCGAGTTTGCGTTAGAGGCAGCGCGGACATTAGCGTCAAACGGAATCAAAACGTATTTGTTCCCAAGTTTACGTGCCACACCTGAACTGTCGTTTGCCGTTCGTCATTTAAATGCGTTCGGTGGCATCGTGATCACGGCGAGCCACAACCCGCCGGAATATAATGGGTTCAAGGTATATGGGGCAGACGGGGGACAGCTGCCACCAGCGGAAGCGGATGAACTCGTGACGTATGTCAATGCGATTGAAGATGAGCTGAAAATTGAGATTGAAGATGAAGCAGCGCTCCGACAAACGGGGCTACTCCTCACCGTCGACTCATCAGTCGATGAAGCCTATATGGAGGCACTCCAGTCGATTCGAATCCACCGTGACATACAGGACAGCCCCCTCCGGATTGTCTATTCGCCACTCCACGGGACGGGACGCCGTCCGGTCATGGAAGGGCTAAAGGCGTATGGATTTGAGCACGTGACCATCGTAGAAGAGCAGGCAGAGCCAGACGGTGCGTTCCCGACGGTCAGTTATCCGAACCCGGAAGAAAAGGCTGCATTTAAATTAGCGATGGAATACGGGGACCGGGTCGAGGCTGATTTGCTCATGGCGACGGACCCGGATGCAGACCGTGTTGGCTTAACCGTGCGCGGACGGGACGGGGAATGGTTCGTCTTGACTGGTAACCAGACAGGCGCGCTCCTAATGGAATACATCCTCTCACAAAAGAGTGAGACAGGTACGTTGCCGTCTAATGGATTTGTCGCTAAGACGATCGTCACGTCTGAACTCGGTGCTGCGATTGCAAAAGCGTACGGTGTACATCTTGAGAACACGTTGACTGGATTCAAGTTCATTGGGGAGAAGATCAAACAATATGAGGAATCAGGCGAATATGAATTCCTCTTCGGGTATGAAGAAAGCTACGGCTATTTGATTGGAGACTTCTGTCGTGATAAAGATGCTGTTCAGGCTTGCCTACTCGCAGCCGAGATGGCAGCTTATCATAAGCAACACGGTCGGACGCTTTATGATGCGCTGCAGTCGATTTACGAGAAGTATGGATTCTATGAAGAGTCCTTGCAGTCGATGACGTTAAAAGGAAAAGCTGGTCTCGAGCAAATCGGACGTATGATGGAGGCGTTTCGTGCCAATCCGCCAAAAGAAGTCGGTGGATATGAGGTCGCCCGTTTCGAAGACTATAAGAAACAAGTGGCGATCGATTTACAGTCCGGTAAATCGGAAACGATTGAATTGCCATCATCAAACGTCTTGAAATTCGTCTTTGCGGACGGTTCGTGGTTCTGTCTTCGTCCATCTGGAACCGAGCCGAAAATCAAGTTTTATTTCAGTGTGCATGCGGATCGTGCCGAGAAGACGACCGCAAAACGTGAAGCGATTGAGGCGGATGTTATGAAACAAGCGAAAGCGATTGATTGATAAGGAACATCACTCTAGAAATAGGGTGATGTTTTTTGTTTGACATGAAGACATCGCGCCAGTATGATGAGGATATTGTTTAAAACCGTGTAATCATATAAGGATTATAGGAAAGGCGGAATTATTATGAAAAAGACATTAACGAGCGTACTCGCAATCGGAGCTTCAGTCGGGCTTCTCGCAGCATGCGGTAACGAAACAGACAGTGGAGCGGACGAAGCGGTCATCACGGTCGGAACAGAAGCGACATACCCACCATTCACGTACAAAGAAAAAGGTGAATTGACTGGATATGACATCGACGTCTTGAATGAAGCGGCAGAACGTGCCGGTTATAAAGTGGAATACGAAGCAATGGACTTCAAAGGACTTGTCCCGGCACTCGACGCTGAACGCATCGACATGATTGCCAACCAAATGAGCATCACAAAGGAACGTAAAGAGAACTATGCATTCTCTGACCCGTACGCGGTGTCAGGAGCTCAAGTCATCGTTGGTTCAGACAACAATGACATCCAAGGGATCGACGACCTCGACGGAAAAGTAGTCGGATCGACACAAGGTTCTGCTTATGCACAAATGGCTGAAGAAGCTGGCGCTGAAGTGAAATTCTACAAAGGGGCGAACCAAGTCCTTCAAGACCTCGAAGTCGGTCGTTTGGACGCGGCCCTCAACGACCGTCTCTTCATCTTGACGGAACTTGAAAAAACAGGTTATGACGTCAAAGCAGTCGGTGATATCTTCAACACAAGTGAAGCTGGATTCATGACACGTCAAGATAGCGACGTGCTTGACAAGTTGAACGACGCGCTCACAGAGATGAAAGAAGACGGCACGATGAAAGAAATCGGTGAGAAGTACTTCGGTGAGGATATCAGTCAATGAATGAACTGATCACGACCGTCATAGAGAACCGCTCGGCCTATCTTGAAGCCATCCAGCTCACGTTGATCGCCAGTGTCCTGTCGATTCTTCTCGCCTTGGCGCTCGGTCTGATCATCGCTTTACTTCATAGTAGTCCGATTAAAATTGTACGATTGTTCACACGGACGTACATTTCGTTCTTCCGTGGAACACCGCTCTTACTTCAACTGTTGATCTTATATGTTGGGCTCACCGGGTTCGTTCAACTCAGTGGGATGCAGTCGCTCATCTTTGGATTAGGCTTCCACTTCGCTGCTTATATCTCAGAAGCGTTCCGAGCAGCCATCAACTCGGTCGACAAAGGACAAGTGGAGGCAAGTGTCGCACTCGGCATTCCGAAAATGAAACGTTTCAAAGACATCATTTTCCCACAGGCACTCTCACGTGCCATCCCACCTGTCTCGAACTCGGTCATCGACATCATCAAGTCGACATCCCTCGGGACGGTCATCGCGGTACAGGAGTTGACGTACGTGTCTGACCAGATTGCGGCCACGACGTATTTGGTCATGCCGTTGCTCTTGTTCTCGGCGTCGATTTACTGGATTTTATCGACCTTGATCCAAGCCGGTCAACACAAACTCGAACAGCGTTACGCGATTCGATAAGAAAAACCTCGATTCATACGAATCGAGGTTTTTTGTATACCTTAACGGATGACTGCTTCAGTTTCTCCGTCGAAGAAGTGTGCTTTTGTCATATCGAGTGCGAGTTCGACATCGTCACCCATGTGGATGTTCGAGCGACCGTCAACGCGTGCTGTGAACTGTTGTCCACCGAGTTCAGCGTAGAGGTAAGACTCAGACCCCATGAGCTCAGCGACGTCGATGTGCGCTTTGAACGTGTGTGTCGTTGGTGAGTCGATGTAGATTGGCTCATCGTGGATTGATTCGGGACGAATTCCGAGGACGAGCTCTTTTCCGACATAGCCACGATCACGAAGCGTCTTCATTTTTCCTTCTGGTACGTTGACTTCTTCACCGTTCGTGATGAATTTGCCTTCTGCGAGTGTACCGCGGAAGAAGTTCATCGATGGTGAACCGATGAAGCCGGCGACGAAGATGTTGTCTGGATGATCATATACTTCTTTCGGCGAACCGACTTGTTGAATGATTCCGTCTTTTAAGATGACGATCCGTGTAGCGAGTGTCATCGCTTCCGTTTGGTCATGGGTAACGTAAATCGTCGTTGTGTCCAAGCGGTTGTGGAGTTGAATGATCTCTTTACGCATTTGTACACGGAGTTTCGCATCCAAGTTTGAGAGTGGCTCATCCATCAAGAAGACTTTTGCGTCACGGACGATTGCACGACCGATGGCAACACGCTGACGTTGTCCACCTGACAGCGCTTTTGGTTTACGCTCGAGGTATTCTTCCAAACCGAGAATGCGGGCAGCGTCTTTTACGCGACGATCGATCTCGTCTTTCGGGAACTTACGGAGCTTCAACCCGAACGCCATGTTGTCGTAGACGCTCATATGCGGATAAAGTGCGTAGTTTTGGAAGACCATGGCGATATCACGATCTTTAGGAGCGACATCGTTCATTCGTTTCCCGTCAATGATAAAGTCACCGTTTGAAATCTCTTCAAGTCCTGCGATCATACGAAGTGTCGTCGATTTTCCGCAACCAGACGGTCCGACGAAAACGATGAACTCACGGTCTTTGATATGCAAGTTGAAATCGCTGACGGCTTTTACGCCACCATCGTAAATTTTATCAATGTGTTCTAAACGAATTTCTGCCATGTCGTTAGCCTCCTAAAGAATCTATGTGTATATAATAGCGCTTACAAGAACGATTATATAATGAAACCGCTTGCATTGAATATGGACAAGTTGCACAAAAACCGTCAATCGGATTTGTGCAACATGACCATGAGTTGAAGAAGGCTAGCGTCATAGAACGTTCGAGCATCGTAACCCGTCGTCTCAAATAGGCGATCGAGCCGATAATTTAGCGTGTTTCGATGCATGAACAGTGCTTTGGCGGTATGCGAGACATTCAACGAGTGACGAAACAACGCCTCTAATAATTCGATTGTCGATAAATCGAGCATTTGCATTAACGGGGCAGTGATATGCATCCGCTCTTTTGAGTCCTGTTGTAGTAAATAATGGTATAATAATTGACTAGCAGGGTAAGTTTTAGTAGACATACGTGCGTATGGCATGAGCAATTGATGTTGACGATACACATGGGCAAGCGAACCTTGTGGACGTTCGCTATAGACAGCATGTGCCTCGATGAAACAGTCACTCGCAATGGCCCGCAATACGTCTTCAAACTCCTGAAGATCGACGAATGGGCTTTGCTCAATTAGCTCGATATGTCTTGTCGACATCAAGATGACCTTGGCATGCGGCATAAAGTCACGGACGATATTGACGAAGGATTCGAACGATTCTTCTTCTGCTTCTTGGAGAGAAAGAGAGATGAGCCGAAACGGTTGCTCAAAACGAAACGTCTCATCTTGAAGTGTTGCTTGCCATTTTCGTTGATGGGGGTCTGATTGAAGGATTGGCGTCGCCCACATCGCCAACAGCTTTTGTTCGCGTTCGCTCAATTCGAACGCGGGGAGTCCGAATAGGGTACCATCTTGCGTCTCGAACCAATCAAGGTCACCAGATGCATCTTCCGACCGATGGACAGCAGTCGGAAAAATCGATTTAATACGATCAAACGTATTCAATACTATCACCTCAACAACAATGTATCATATTTCAGATCGGAGGCTTGCAGTTTGGACGGGTTATTTAAGATTTTACTCATGATATTGATCGGGGCGACCATCGGGGGCGTGACCAACTTTCTCGCCATCAAGATGTTGTTCCGACCACACGAACCGAAATACATCGGTTCATTCCGGATTCCTTTTACACCAGGACTCATTCCGAAACGTCGAGATGAACTGGCATCTAGTTTAGGGAAGACGGTCGTCAAACACCTATTGACACCAGAGGGTATGCGGAAGCGATTGCTAGATGACCAAGTGACGACGCATATTACGCACTTTGCGCAACAAGAGGTCCAGACGATGTTACGCTCGGATAAGACGGTTCGCGAGCTATTGGAACCCCTCTATCCGAACGCAGAGGCACGATTCCTCACGCTAGCAGATGAAAAACTACGTGACGAGCTATCGAACGTCATGGCTGAAGTGAAAGAACGAAAGCTGTTTGAGTTACTTGGAGAAGAAGGGATGGACCGTGTACGAGTGGTCATTCCTGAAGTCGTAGAGGCGCTTCTCGTCAAATCAGAGGAATATTTCTATTCTCCTGAAGGTGAGGCGCAACTTCGTCACATGGTTGACTCGTTCGTCCAGCGTCGTCTCGGATTTATCGCAGGGTTCATTCAAAACATGAACTTTGTCGAGATGGTTCGACCAGAAATCGTCAACATCTTACGTGGTCAATCGACCCGTGACGGAATGACGACGATGATCACGCGTGAATTTGAGCGATTCAGTGAGAAGACGGTCGATACACTGATCGATGACCGACTCGAAGCACGACTCATCGATGGCATCACAGACCAAGTTGTATCTCGTTTGCCAATCGGACAATTATTGGATCGTCCGGTCTCGTCGTATACACAGTCCGTCGAATCCCGCATTGTCGACGAACTCGTTCCACAAGGTGTCGCGCTTGTCATTGAGCGCTTCACGAACCAAATGGAGACAATCATGGACCGATTGAAGATTGATAAGATTGTGCAAGAGCAGGTCCAATCACTCGACACGTCGTACCTCGAAGAGATCGTCTTATCGATCTCGAAACGAGAGTTCCGGGCAATAACATGGCTTGGTGCGCTGTTAGGTGGTATGATTGGGTTGATTCAAGGGTTGATTGCCATCTTGTGATGGCTTAACCCTAATAGCATTTAGGAGGACGTTACATGTCACAAACAAACTTGTACGACCAAGCTTACCAATTGGAGAAAGCACTTCGCGATTCTGAAGAGTTCACAACACTCTCTTCTTTATACGATCGTGTCAATGCGGATGCGGAAGCGAACCAGTTGTTCGCTGACTTCCGTAACATCCAAATGACGCTTCAACAAAAGCAGATGCAAGGAGAGGAAATCTCTGAGCAGGAAATGATGGATGCACAAACGAAAATGATGAACGTTCAACAGAACGAATTGATCATGGAGCTCATGCAAGAAGAGCAACGCATGCACCAACTCGTCACAGAAGTGACGAAAATCATTATGAAACCACTCGAGGAGCTTTATGCCCCGATGGTGAACGAAAACGAAGTTCAATAACAAATGATGTGCGGATGGCTTTAGAGCCATCCGTTTTTTTGTTGATGAGATTGTCACACGCTTTAAGTAAGCGCTTACATAAAGTGGGTTATAATGAAATTGTGACAATAGCGAAAGGGTGAATCAGCATGATCACGGTGATAATCCTTTTAGGGATGATTTTCTTTTTTATAGCAGGATGGTTACGGGCGGATTTAGTGGCATTGATTGGACTTGTTTGCCTCGTGCTCACACAACAATTGACCCCAGGTGAGGCGATGGCTGGTTTCTCCAATCCGGTCGTCTTGATGATTGCTGGACTGTTCGTGGTCGGAGCGGGATTGTTTCATTCTGGTCTGGCGGAACGGTTGGCTTCTTTGCTTGTTCCATACGCAGGAGGGAATGCGACGCGTTTATTCTATCTGTTTATGTTGACGGTGACGCTCTTGTCGAGTGTCATGTCCAATACGGGGACCGTCGCTTTGCTCATTCCTGTTGTGATGGTAATGGCACGAAAAATCCAACAGTCTACGGATTCTTATCTCATGCCACTCGCCTTTTTTTCAAGCATCGGTGGAACAATGACACTGATTGGGACACCTCCCAATCTCGTTGCGGCAGAAGCACTCCGCGGCCTCGTGGATGAACCGCTCGGATTCTTTTCATTGTTTCCAATTGGTCTGGTCGTGATGGTGATTGGATTGATCTATTTCCGTCTAATCGGGAATCGCTTACTCCATCAAGAAGGGGCGAAACAGTGGTTGAAGACGGAGATAAGTGAGCCATTGCGTCCAAACGTCTATGTGATGTCGATTGCAAAGAGTCATCCGTTAATTGGGAAACAGTTACGTGACCTTTCATGGTCTCATGAAGGGGTTATAGTCTTGAAGGAACGAGTTCATGGACGGCACCATCATGAGACGGCTCATGCGGACACCGTACTACGTGCGGGGGAATTACTTGTCAGCGGTGAGGAACGGCACGTTCAGAACTTTTCTGAAAAAGAACAGATACCATTTGAACCGATTGAGGCCACCCGTGTAGATGATCAAACCGGAGGGGTTCTCCTGTTCACGGTCCCAGGGGTGAGTCGATTAATCGGGAAGCGTATCGGTGAGAGTCAGTTACGTAATCAATTTCATGTCAATGTCTTGAAAGTCATCCGACCACAAGAAGAGATCGCACACGTGCGATTGACAGACACCCCGTTGAAGCAAGGAGACATGTTGATGGTACAGGGGACATGGGATGATTTAGAGCGGATGGAAAGAGAGACACATGACCTGTTATCAAATGAACGGGTGACCGAGGTAGCCAATCGAGTCGTATCGGGGCGTCATCAGCTTGCAGCAGGCATCATCATGCTCATGTTGTTGCTCCTGTTCATATTCGAATGGGTCGATCCGACCGTTGCCGTATGGATGGCTGCGCTAGCGATGGTGTTGAGTGGGGCCGTCCGACAGATGGACGTCGCCTATCAATCTATTCAATGGTCCTCGCTCGTCTTGATTGCGGCCATGATCCCGGTAGGAACGGCGCTTGAAAAGGCGGGAATCATGGGATGGGTCGTTGAATGGATTGAAAGGACGTTTGCCGACTTTGGTCCTATATGGGTACTCGTCGTCTTATTCGTCTCGACCATGCTCCTTAGTCAAATCATCTCGAATACAGCGACCGCTATTTTGTTTGTCCCCTTAGCGATTGCACTCGCCGAATCGATGACTGTCAGTCCGGTTCCATTCGTCGTTGCGGTCGCCATCTCGGCGTCACTCGCTTTTATGACCCCGTTCGGATCTCCGACAAATGCGATGGTCTTTAGTATCGGTAACTATCGATTTATGGATTTTGTCAAAGTCGGTGTGCCGTTGCAACTCATCACGGGCATTATAGGAATTCTGATGATTCTCATCCTTTTCCCATTTTGAATAGGAGGTTTGGGGACGAGTATCGAAAATAGAGGAATCAGCAGATGAAAGGGGGGACGATGATGAAAAAATGGATGATTGTATTCTTCTGCCTGTTTCTTGTTGCGTGTGGGAAAGAGATGGAAACTGAATCAGAACCGGAGATGACGGAGAACGGGCAGGTGGCCGAAGCGTATCTCGAGGAGCAACAGTACTCGATCGTTTCTTTTGAAGGAGAGCATACGAGTACTTTAACCTTAGAGGAACTGGCAGAGGATCGTGAACGGAACGTTTGGGGACTACAAACCGTATCACCGGATGAATACGTGGGTAAGACCATCTACTACGAAAACTTTACGGTGAAAGATCATCCGATTGGTGAGCAATCTCCCGCCGGTCAGACTGCTGTCTCGGTAATGATCGTGGATGGAAAGGTCATCGGCGGGACATCATTCCCCGTGACAGACGGATCAGGTTCAGGGAACGGATATAGTTTGAGCGGAGAATCGCTTGAAGATATTCACCCCGATCTTCAAGAATGGCAGGATGCGTGGAATAAAAAATATGGTGAATGAAAAAGTAGACCAAGACAATCATTGTCCTGGTCTACTTTTGTTAAGATGCCGTCCCTTTCAGTTTCCCCGGTAATTTGCAACGCTCGAAGTAGATGAGTTGCCCCCGTCGTACGATACGCGCCCCTTTATGCTCATGTCCAGCAGCACGAAGCATGTCGAGCCCTTTTTGTTTAGCCGACTGATCGTCGCTCGCTTCGAACATTTCATTCAATACGAGCGTGCCATCATTTTCAAATCCTGTCACCGTGTATGTTTCCATTCACACGACCCCCTTTTCTTCATTTTAATGAATGGTCATTCATTCTTCAAGAGAAGGTTTTGTCAGTTCGTCGAATGTCAGCTGTCGTGTCGATTCAGTTCGGGGAATCAAATCGGATACGGTCAGTCCGATCAAGCGGACGGGCTCGATGACGTTCATCTCGTCGAAAAGACGTCTGGCAAGTCGTCTAATCTCATCATGGTCATGCGTCGGGTGGTTTAATTTGATTTGATGACTCCGAGCCTGAAACTCGCTCGTCTTTATTTTGATGGTGACCGTTTGACAGCTCAAGTCGCGGCGATCGAGCTGACGCAATACGTCCTCCATCTCTGGGATGACCCGTTCGAACACTTCTTCCGGGTCATCGATATCAAATGCAAACGTCGTTTCTGACCCAATCGACTTACGCTCTCGCGTGGCCACGACAGGACGCGTATCACGTCCGTGTGCCAGTTCATATAGTTGGTGCCCACGATCATGTCCAAAGATGGCTTTCAGTTGCTCAGGACGAGTTTGTTGAAGGTCACCGATCGTATGATAACCACTTTTATAAAGCGTTTGGGCGGTCACTTTTCCGACTCCATGCATGGCTTCGATGGAGAGGGGAGCCAGAAAGGTTGCCACTTCATCGAGCGGAACGACCGTGAGTCCATTTGGTTTCTCAAATCCTGAAGCGATTTTCGCGACAAACTTTGACGGTGCGACTCCGGCAGATGCAGTGAGGCCGGTGCGACGCTTAATCTCGCCTAATATATACCGGGCGATAAAGGGTCCGGATGTACTCAATAACGAATTCTCCGTCACATCGAGGTAAGCCTCATCGAGCGAGAGTGGTTCGACGAGCGGTGTGACCGACTTAAAAATCTCCATCACTTGTGCGCTGACTTGTCGATAGGCCTGAAACCGTGGTTTGACAAACGTCGCATGGGGACACAAGGCAAAAGCGCGACGTGATGACATCGCGCTGTGTACGCCGTATTTCCTCGCCTCATAGGAACATGTCGCGACGACCCCGCGGCTGTGGGGAGGACCTCCGACGATGACGGGCTTTCCTCGTAAGTTAGGACGGTCACGCTGTTCGACAGAGGCATAAAATGCGTCCATGTCCACATGAATGATGAGTCGTTCCATAACATCACCTTTCTTGTGTGAATCACTTTTCTTTCATTATACCGAACTTTTGTTCGTTTTTTGAGATTTTTGTTTTGACCGATGTTTCGTTGAAGTCGTCTGATTCGGAAACTGTAGCAATGACCCGATCCAATTCTTCCGTTTCAGCCACACTTGGATGATGAGCGTGAAGAGAAGAATCATGAGCCAGGCGAATCCATATCCAAGCGGCCATTCCAGTTCAGGCATGTTTTTAAAGTTCATTCCCCAAACCGCACCGAATGCAACGACGGGAGTCGTCAGCGCCGTGAAGACGGTTAGTGCCTTCATGATTTCGTTCCCTCGGAAGTTTGACAGGGTGGAGGCGAGGTCTGTCATCGCAATCACGTCTTCTTGATAATGATTGATGAGTGTCAGCAATCGACTGACTCGATAATCGGCAAGCTGATACGACTTCAACTGCTGTAAATCGATCGTTAAAAAAGCCTCTCGTCCCGCCATGACAAGCTCCTTATATGGGGTGACCGTATCGGACCACCGTTCGATCTCACTTCGAAGACCAAAAATCTCATTCATGAACGTAGCGGGAACTTGTCCCGTCATTTCACGCTGAGCGGCCATCAATCGTTCTTCAAATTCATCGATGCCATGAAAGTAGTTGTTCATCCGTTCGGCAAGCAACTCATAAAACGCCTCGATCGGAGAATCACATTGTTTGGCGAGAACGGACTCATGGTGCAAATCATCAAAGCCGATTGTCCACAAAAAATCAGGTCCAATGAAGTAGTGTCCAATTTTTTGTGGCTCCCGTTCTAACTGTTCATAGTCGAGCGTGAGTGAACCATACATATATCCATTCTCGACGACAATCTTCGTCACATTCGAGGTCGTCAATTGTTCAAGCCAATACGTATAGGCTCGAGCATATTGCTGATCAACATGCACATAATCTTCCGGTCGTGTATACCAATCCCATTCCATCATCCATACCTCCAATTCACTATATTGATAGTATTCCCAAATTGTCAGGAATGTTGGCATCTGTCGCAAACTTTCGTTAAGATGAAAGTACTGAACAAGAGAGAGGT
Source organism: Exiguobacterium sp. s163 (assembly GCF_018617135.1). Taxonomy (GTDB): domain Bacteria; phylum Bacillota; class Bacilli; order Exiguobacteriales; family Exiguobacteriaceae; genus Exiguobacterium; species Exiguobacterium profundum. The sequence goes on along the minus strand of NZ_JACSJN010000007.1, from coordinate 116,989 downwards.
GCTTTCATTGACGACAAAAATCGGTCAGCTCAAAGTGGGCGACACGCTAGACCAATATGTCATGATCAAACAATCGTATAAGGGACTTGCCGGGAACGGAAAACCTTATTTAACATTAATCCTTTGCGACGAGAGTGGTGAAATCGAAACAAAATTATGGGATAGTGCCGATACTGAGAAGTATGCGACGAAAAAAATCGTCCATGCGGCCGGTGAAGTGATGGACTATCGCGGGCGCACCCAGTTGAAACTAAAACAAATTTCGATCATCGAGCAGGAAATAGACATCGCACCGTACGTCCGATCGGCTCCGATTCCGAAGTCAGAGCTCGAGACGACGATTCGTGGATTCATCACGTCACTTCAACACGATGAGATTCGCCGTCTTGTCGAGGAAGTCGTCAATCGTCATGAAGAGGCATACTTCACGTACCCGGCTGCCGTTCGACATCATCACGCGGTCTATTCAGGACTGGCATTTCATGTGATGTCGATGTTGAAGCTCGCGGATACGATGTGTGAACTGTATCCATCCTTGAATCGTGATCTTTTGATTGCGGGTGTGATTTTGCATGATTTGGCGAAAGTCATCGAATTGTCTGATGCGATTACGCCAGAATACACACTCGAAGGAAAATTACTCGGTCATTTGTCACTTATGGCATCGGAGCTTGAAGTCGTGTCACGGGAACTGGGTACGGACCGTGAAGTGACGACACTGTTGCAACATCTCGTCTTAAGCCATCACGGGAAGCCGGAATGGGGCTCTGCGAATACGCCACAGTTGCCTGAAGCGGAGATGTTATTCTTTATTGATAACATTGATGCGCGCATGAATATGTTTGAGAAAGCGTATGAAGGGGTCGAGCCGGGGACATTCACGGAGCGTGTCATGGCACTCGATAACCGTGCCTTCTATCGCCCGAATCTATAATAGATGATCAACGAAAAAGGGGTACTCCATTGCTGGAGCGCCCCTTTGTGATTACTTTTCAGTTGATTCTGCTGCAGGTTCTTCTGAAGACTCGTCTGCGTTTTTAATGGCTTCTTTAACGGCGTCAAATTGTTGTTCTGCTTTTGCATCTTTTACGTCAACGTTGTATTTTTCAATCAACTCCGCGTAAATTTTGTTCGCATCGACAGAAGCTGATTTTTCAGCTGCCAATTCTTCACGAATGCGATCTTTCTCGTCTTCGAGTTTCAAGTCTTTCTCTTTACGGTCTGTCACTTTGATGACATGGAAACCGAACTGAGATTGAACCGGTTCAGAGATTTTACCAACGACATCTTCTTTGAATGCGTACTCTTCGAATTCAGGTACCATCTTACCAGCAGAGAAGAAACCGAGTTCTCCACCTTGTTCTCCTGAACCAGTATCCGTTGATTTTTCTTTCGCAAGTTCAGCGAAGTCTGCACCGTCATTCAACTCTTTGATGATGTCTTGTGCTTCTTCTTCAGTTTCAACGAGGATGTGGCTAGCTTCCACTTCCACGTTCTCTTTTGCGAATTGTGCTTCGATTTCTTCATCGGTCACATCGACAAGTTTCGATTTCGCAGCGTCAACGAGCATTTGTCCGCGAAGCGCTTCTTTAAACTCTTCCGTACCGCTCATACCGGCTTGTTGAATCGCTTGTTCGAACTCTTCTTCTGAGTTGAACTGTTCTTCTGTCTTGCTGAACTCTTCATCTACTTTTTCTTGGTCGACTTGGTCACCGTATTCTTTTTCAAGAAGTGCATTCATCGTCTCTTGGAATGCGAGTTGTGGCACCATGCGGTCGTAGCTCATATCCGCGATTTCACCGCGTGTGATTTCGCCGCCTTTGTATGTGACGACTGCTGAATTATCTGACTCTCCGCCGCCTGCGTTCGTTGCCGCATACGTACCGCCAGCACCGATGATGAGTGCGATTGCAGATGCACCCACGAGTGCGCCAGTTGAGAATTTTTTATCTTGCTTTTTTGGTTCGTTCGTCATTCCGTTTGACATGTATTCCACCCCTAATAATTCTTTAAAGTTTCTAAGTCCGACTATATCACATTTTCCTAATCATGACAGCTGTTCTCTTGTCTGTACAGTATCATAGCATACAATCCTGTCGTATAATGATGAAATAGAATGTGAAATGATGGGGTGAGGGAAGTGTCACTAGAGGAGAAGGTCGAGCATTTAGCCTATCAGATGAAGATCTTACTCGAGATTGTCGATTGGACAGACCGTCCGTTCGAATATGAAGTGATTCGAGCGAATTTGACGAAACAAGAAGTCGAGTCATTTTATCAATTGCTTGAGGAGATTCGGGCGCAGCAAAACGAGCAATTGCGCTACGGATATACGTCCATAGAACCATTGCTCGTCCATTTTGCAGGTATGTTAGATGTGAGACTTGACGTCAAAACGATTCTTGAGGCGTGCGTCCGACAAGGAATCGCATTAGACGTCACAGAACCACTTTATCGGCAGGTCAGGCTTCTTGACTGAGTTCATCCTCATCAGGGCGTCTGCCTGCCTCTTCTGTGATCATTTTTGACGTTTCCGCAAAGATATCCATAAAGTTATCCCCATACAAGCGACGTACGATAGCCGTCATATCTGTTAAGTCAGGGAACTTTCCATATAGTTCTTGAAGCGGAAGGGAAGCGTGGAATACGCCGTTTCCTTCTGGGTCGAATGCGTGAATCGTTTCGAGTAATAACGATTCGCCTTCAGGTGTCAATTGAACGTACGTGTTTCGTTTGTCCGTCTCTTTTTTAGAAAACGTAAGTAATCCACGATCTTCTAACTTCTTCGAGAAGTTGAAAGCAGTCGAGACGTGCATGACGCCATATTTCGCAATTTCTGAAATCGATGCACCGCCTAAAGCGTGGGCAATCCATAAGATGTGATGTTCATTGATATTTAAGTCGAACGGTTTGATCCAGTTTTGCCAGTCTTTTTCGACGGTTTTCCACAAAGCCTTACTCAATTGAATGATTTTGTGGCTATAGAGCATGGCCTCAGGGCCAGTGAATTCTTTTTCGTGTTCCATCTCGATCCATCCTTTCCGGATAAAAAGTCAAATGTAATCGACGGACGATGACCTCAAACACTCACTGTGTTTGATTGACGGTTTTGTCAGTCATAGCAGACTGTACGTTCGAGAGTTCCTGAAGGTTCCCTTGGATGCGCTCGACTGAAGGCTGAATGTCTTGTTGATAGCGTTCGACTTCGGCTTTCACTTGGTCAGTCAATTCTTTTCCTTGCAGTTTTCCTGCGGCGGCAACCTGCGATGCATGTTTCGCCACATTCCCAAATTGTTCTTTTAGCGTAGTGATTGTAGATGCTCGATGTTGTTGAGCAGCGGCATCATTTGCAGTTCCTCGCGCCAGTTTCTTCACCGTGGCGACTCCTAAAAATGCTAAAACAAAGCCGAAAGCAATCCAATCTCGACGTTGGCGACTCGACAATTCATTCCCCTCCTCAAGCTCGGATAATCAGAATTACATTCTTTTCATATTATTTTACCAAAAAAGAGTGATTAAAAACCTATATCGCAAATAAAATTTTTCAGAACATTCATTTTTGACCGAAAAATCATTTTATTTTAAAATACAGGTAAAGGAAGGTGATCCTCAGTGGAGAAAGCGAAGCGTTGGGTAGATGACATGCTTGACCTGTATCTCGCTGCGAAACGACTGGGAGATGACACTTGGGCCGAATCCATTATGAATACACTAGAGGCGGGATACGAGGCGTCGAAGCAAACGGAACAGGCACGTGAAGAATCGATGCGAGAAAAGCGGATGTTTGAAATAGATGCCCGTCTAACAGAATTACGAAAAGAATTTGAACAAGCGACATCTGTCAAGACGCGTCAACAGTTATATGAAGTGGCAATCAAGCTTCAGGTCGAGCGGGCGCAACTAGAAGAGGAACGAAAACGCCATCGTGACTCAATCAATCAATCATAAAAGAGACCCGTCGATGACGGGTCTCTTTCTGTTTATACGTGGGCATGAATATTTGATGCAAGGGTAGTGAGTTCTTCTGACGTGAAAGCGTCGTTTTGTGTAATCCACTTCGCACCGAATCCATCTTCGTGTCCAAAGCGCGGAATCAAATGGATATGGAAGTGATACACCGTTTGTCCGGCAACTTCCTCGGCATTCGATAAGACGTTCATTCCGATGGCACCCGTTTCACGTTGAATCGCTTTGGCGATGGTAGGGACGCGTTTGAAGACGTCTGCTGCCACGTCTTCTGGCAATTCATATACGTTTTTCGCATGATGTTTCGGGATGACGAGCGTATGTCCTTTCGTCACTTGAGAGAGGTCGAGGAAAGCGACGACCGCTTCGTCTTCATATACCCGATAAGATGGGATTTCTTGTTTTGCGATTTTACAAAAGATACAGGTCGGATCTGTGTGCATCTTCATTCCTCCATTCTTAAATGTCGTTTCTGTTCCATCATAACACGGAAGTTCGGGCGCAAGAACGATAGGAAGCGAGATGGATTCCCTCTATAATAGAAGATAAGTGAGAGCAAAGGAGGTGAGCACATGCCATATACGAGAAGTAGAAAAAAAGAGCGGAGTCCAAAAAATTTTCTTTTGATATCTAGTTTAACGATTTTAGTTGGAGCCATTGTTTTCTATATATATGCATACAAGCCGGCGGCAGAACAAGATAAAATTCACGTCGCATTCAAAGAGGCCTTATTAGAAGAAGATCGTACCTTTTTTGAAGAAAAAGTCGAATATCTTGGAGAACCTTTATCGCGAGCGGAGGCTCTGCGATTCATGGGGTGGTTGAACGCTGAAAAGTCCATTCGAGGAGAGGCCATCGCAGAAGTTGCGAAAGACCGGGCCGACCGAACATCGGGAATGGAGGCGGACGGATTATTTCGTTTGATCGATACGGGGGAAGGGCGATATGGCTTTTCTGACTATCGGATTGAACTACTCCCACAACAAATTGATGTGACCTCGGACGTCCCATTGACGAATATTTGGATTGATAGGCAACAGGTAGGACGGATTGATGAAGCCGATGATACGTTATCGTTTGAACAGATGCCGGGACAATATGATGTCAAAGCGGTAGCGGTGACAAATGGAGAGACGGTCACGGAAACCGAAACGATTCAATTGATATCTTCTAAATCCATTGAGTATGCGCTTATGCCTGAATCGAACGAAGCCATTGCCGGACAATTTGATTTGAAGCGGGCTGAGTTGATTGAAATTGAAGTGGAGGCGCAAACGGGTCATTCACTCGAAACGGTCGATTCGTTAATTGGACAGTCGAGTCAGCAGGTTCAAGAAACGCTTGGTGAACCAGCTGGAAAGCGTGAAGGAAAATGGGACTATGAGCGATTGACTGTCACGTTTAAAGATGAGGAAGTGGAATCGATTCAGGTCGACCTCGATAAACGACCGGATGATTTGATTGCCCTCCTCGGTGAACCGAAAACGAAATCGGAACACCCGCTCGGAACAGAGTGGGATTACGGTCAATCGTTCTTCGAATCATTCTTTACGTTCTTTGGTCTTGAAACCGAAAAACAGTTTATCGAAAAGAACGACACGATGTATTTATTGATCCAATGAAAAAAGAGGGACATTCCGTAATGGAAGCCCCTCCGATACATAATCTTATTTTTTACGCATTGATTTCATAACGAATGATACAATCAAGATCAAAATAATCGCACCGATTAGAGCCGGGATAATCGCGATATCCGCAACGATTGGTCCGAAGTCACCAAAGATAAGTCCACCCAACCATGCACCGATGATCCCCGCGATGATGTTACCAATGATTCCACCTGGTACGTCCTTACCTAAAATCAATCCTGCTAACCAACCGATGATACCCCCGATAATCAAATAAAGAATAAACCCCATAAATCATTCTCCTTCCTCTGTTTTCCCATTGTTCTTTACAACGATTTTGTGGAACAATGGAAGTATTGATGTTTTATTTTAAAATGCCTTACAGTTCAGATTATTCCCATGTGACAACATTTAAAACATATACCAAGAAAAAAAGATGAAAATGAAAGGTGTGGTTTTCATGCTGCACGTCGATCGATTGAACGGCGGATATTTCGGTAAACAAGTTTTGCATGACATTTCGTTTGAAGTAAAAAAAGGGGAACTCGTCGGGTTGATAGGGCTAAACGGAGCTGGAAAGTCGACGACAATCAAACACATTTTGGGGTTATTGTCACCCCTCTCCGGAAAAATCGAAATTGATGGCGAGACATTAGATTCTTCCGAAAAGAATTATCGTAAGAAAGTGAGTTACATACCGGAGACACCGATTTTGTATGAAACGTTAACGTTGCAAGAACATATTGAATTGATGGGGAAGGCGTACGATGTGAATCCAGACGAGTTGGCTGCGCGCACGAAACGTTTGGCGAAAGAAATGCGGATGGAAAAGCAACTCGCCTGGTTCCCTTCCGTCTTTTCAAAAGGGATGCGTCAAAAAGCGATGATCTTGTGTGCGCTCGTGACGAAAACGCCGCTCTTGATTGTTGATGAACCATTTGTTGGTCTAGACCCACTAGCCATTCGTCAGTTGCTTCAATTATTTGATGAATATAAACAAGATTGCGCGATTTTAATGTCCACCCATATCCTTGAGACGGCGGAGCGGCACTGCGACCGATTCGTCTTCCTTCATCAAGGAGTCGTCATCGCGAGCGGAACAGCGGCCGAGTTGCGCAACGTGTATCGATTGTCGCCTGATGCGACACTTGATGATATATATGTAGAAGCAATCGCTTCGGAGGAACGGTCGTCATGAATCGATTTACAGCAAGGTTCGGAACCTGGATGGAAGAGGTCGTCAAGTACAGCCGCTACGTTGCGAACGGGGGACTGTTGTTCACGCTCTATTTCACCTTGATTTACGGGGCGTTCGTCTACAATAACTTCTTAGAACGAATCGATGGGACATTCCCAGGAACGTGGATTGCCGCGGGGGTCCTATTGCTCATGCCACTCGGTCATCGCCCGCGAACGTTCATTCAAGAGGCGGATCAAGTATTTTTGCTTCCGGAGTTAGGGGATATTCGTTCTTATATGGTGGGGGTACGTTTATTTAATCTCGTGTTTGCTGCATTGCGTGGATTGCTCGTCCTTCTCGTTTTACTACCGCTCCTCGTACGGACAGAGAGTTATACGAGTATCGAAGTGTTATCCGTCGTCGTGACGATGGTCATGTTGTCAGCTGCAGGTCGTTTGGCAAAAGTGGAAGGCGTACGTGAATGGACAATCCTACCGTTTGCGCTCGTGAGCGGCGCTTGTCTTTTAATGGATTGGACAGCGTGGGCATGGGTGCCCGCGTTCATGCCGTTCATTTTCTTACATGTGAAACGAAACGAGCGCATCCCACTCTTACACTGGTTGGTGCTTGAGGAGAAGAGTCGGGCTCAGTTTGAACGAGTGATCAGCTGGTTCGTCGATTTGCCGACCTTGAAAGAAGAGGTTCGAGAGCGCCGGGTGTTGACGCGGCTTCTAGAAAATCGGGTCCTACGGCGCGTAGATGCATCGCGTTACGTGTACGGACTTCGCATTCTCCGTTCGAACGACTCACTTGATTTGATTCTTCGCTTGACAGTGGTGGCGCTCATTGTCATGTGGATGTCGGGAGGATGGTACGTCGGATTGGTCACGCCGCTCTTCGTAGGCTTGACCGCGTTGCAGCTCGTTCCGTTATTTAAACGGTTAGAGGCGGTTTCCATCGTTTCCTGGCTTCCAATCACACGCGATGAGCGAATCGCAGGGTATTCGTGGTGGGCGATGCGACTGCTCGTCATCCAGTCCGTCGTTCTTGCGATTGCATCCATCGCTTTTGGTGCCACATGGGATGCGGCGGTCGGATTGGTCTTGTCTGTCATGGTCACACGCTATTACTTGAATCGATTGAAATAAAAAGAAGGACATCCCGCACAGGATGTCCTTCTCACGTGAGTAGATTATTTTTTAGGTGACATGACCGATACGCTCGAACCGAGAATCTTCGGGAGGCGTCCTGGTTTCTCAGTCGTTTCTTCGACTTCACCGTATGCCGATACACCATGTTCTGCGATGTCGAGGCCGACATCTTCTTGTTCTTCTGTGACACGGAGTCCGATTGTGACATCGAGAAGTTTCAAGAAGGTGTAACTTCCACCGCCGGCGATGACCATCGCGATCAACACACCGAGTGTTTGTACACCGAGCTGTGTCAATCCGCCACCGTAGAAGAGTCCGGCAGAACCGATCCCTGTGATCTCAACGAGTCGAGGCGATGCGAAGAAGCCGAGTGCGAGTGTTCCGATGATTCCAGCGACTCCGTGTACGGAGAAGGCGCAGAGCGGGTCATCCACATACTTCGCCATCAAGATGCTCGTTCCATATGTTGCAACCGATGCGAGTGCCCCAATGACGACGGCTGCCCACGGTTCGACGAACGCACATGCTGCCGTGATGGCGACGAGCGCCCCGAGTACTCCGTTGACGATTGTCGGGATATCCGCCGTCTTCCGATGGAGCATGACGATGGTCAGAGCACCGAGCGCACCAGCTGCTGTGGCGAGCATCGTTGTCAATGCGACGTAACCGAAGAATCCGTCAGCGACCGACATTGTCGAACCGGCGTTAAAGCCGAACCAGCAAAGCCAAAGGACGAGACCGCCCACGACTGTTAACACATGGTTATGACCAGCGAGTGATTCCGTTTTACGACGTGGTTTCAAAATGATTGTTGCCATGAGAGCCGCCATCCCACCTTGAAGGTGAACGACCGCCGAACCTGCGAAGTCTTGCATCCCCATTGATCCGAGCATTCCACCAGCCCATACTGAGCGAGCGACGATTGGATAGAGGATGGCAACGAAGAAGATACCGAACAGAACGTAGGCAGAAAGCTTAGCCCGTTCTGCAAATCCACCCCACGCGATGGCGAGAGAAACTGCAACGAATGATAACTGGAATAAGAACTTGATGTCGATTGAGACGTTCGCCCAGTCGAGGCTTGTGAACGATCCGCTTAAGAAGAATCCTTCTGTCCCAAACCAAGTTGTCCCGTCACCGAACGAGAGGCCGAACCCGACCGCCCAAAAAGCGAGTGCCGCCACAGAGAGGCTGATAATTTGTTTGACCGCGACGTGACCGGCGTTCTTCGCCCGAAGCGTCCCCGTCTCGAGTAATCCGAAACCTAATTGCATCGTCAATACGAGCAATGCAGCGATGAGTACATACAGCGTGTCCATATAATAGAGAATGTCTTCCATGTTCATGCCCTCCTTTTTCTTAGGTGCTTTCCAAAAGTTGACTTCAGTGTAAAACGAAAATTGCATGCTGGATTGCATTTTGTCAGATTATCTGACATAGTTTTTTTATTAAGGAGGCGAGGCTGAATGGACTACAAATCGAAGAAAGTGATCGGGATGGGTGTCGTGACTGAGTTGACGGGACTTTCAGAGCGCCAAATTCGGTATTATGAAGAAAAAGGTCTCGTCTTTCCGGAACGTACAAAAGGTGGTTCACGTAAATATTCTTTCCATGACGTGGAACGTTTAGTCGAAGTGGCGACCAAACTAGAAGATGGATGGCGAATTCAAGATATTAAAGAACGAGAACGACGATTGTCGGCGAAACAGCGGGATGATTTGATTCGGGGTCAGTTGAATTCAGCCTTCCGAACATTTCCGACAAAAAAATGACACAAAGAAAACACAATGAAAATGCTTCACATTAGCATAATTCTAATTAATTTCTGTATAATGTTTTTGAGTTCACAAACACGAGAATAAAGAATGTAGGAGAAATTTAGAGGGGAATGACGCGACGTATGAACGATACTATTTTAAAAGCGTTTAAAGGAGAGGCGACTGACTATGTACCTGTGTGGTATATGCGCCAAGCCGGACGCTACCAACCGGAATATCGAGAGATTAAAAAGACGAGGTCACTATTCGAGATCACGCATGATCCTGAACTTTGTGCATATGTCACGGAACTTCCGGTGAAACAACTCGGAGTCGACGCGGCCATTCTATATAAGGACATTATGACGCCACTTCCGTCTATGGGAGTCGATGTCGAGATCAAGAGCGGGATTGGACCGGTCATCGACAATCCGTATCGAACGATGGAAGATGTGGAACGTTTGAAACCGTTAAACCCGGAAGATATTTCATACGTTTTTGACACGATTCGTCTACTACGGGAACGACTAGAAGTTCCGCTTATCGGCTTCTCAGGCGCACCGTTCACATTGGCGAGCTATATGATCGAAGGGGGACCGTCGCGGAACTACCATCGTACGAAAGCACTCATGTATGCAGAACCGGATGTATGGAATGCATTGATGGAAAAACTCGGCGACATGGTCATCACGTATGCGAAGGCGCAAGCGGATGCCGGCATTCAAGCGTTCCAATTGTTTGATTCGTGGGTCGGGACGCTCAGCCGCAAAGATTATGCACGTTACATCAAACCGACGACGGAGCGTATCTTTAAAGAACTACGTTCACTCGACATTCCACTCATCATGCATGGTGTCGGAGCGAGCCATCAAATCGAAGAATGGCACGACCTTCCACTTGATGTGGTCGGGCTTGACTGGCGCCTGTCGGTACAGGAAGCACGGGACCGTGGTATTACAAAGGCGGTTCAAGGAAATTTAGACCCGTCGTTCTTGTTAGCTCCATGGCCGGTCATCGAAGAGAAGGTTAAGGAAATTTTAGATGAAGGAATGAAACAGCCAGGATACGTCTTCAACTTGGGACATGGGGTGTTCCCTGAAGTCGACCCGGCCGTACTCGTCAAATTGACGGCATTCATTCACGACTACTCACGCGAAAAAATGGGAGGCAACGAATCATGAAAACAGTCGGACTACTTGTCATGGCGTACGGCACACCGTACAAACCAGAAGATATCGAGCGGTATTACACGCACATTCGCTACGGACGCAAACCGTCACCGGAAGCACTCCAAGATTTGACGGAACGTTACGAAGCGATTGGTGGTGTATCTCCACTCGCAAAAATCACAATCGATCAAGCGGAGACGCTTCGTGACATCTTGAACGAGCGTCATGTAGGTGAAATCGAGTTCAAACTGTATATCGGATTGAAGCATATCGAACCGTTCGTAGAAGACGCGGTCGCGCAAATGGCGAACGACGGCATCAAAGAGGCGGTATCGGTTGTCTTAGCACCTCATTACTCGTCATATAGCGTCAAATCATACAACGGACGTGCTCATGAAGAAGCAGCGAAGTATGGCATCGACATTCGTTCGGTAGAGTCGTGGTATGATGAGCCGAAGTTTATCAAATGGTGGGCGAATGCGATTAACGATACGTATGCGTCATTGCCTGTACCGGCTGAAAAGACATGTCTCATCGTTTCAGCGCATAGTCTTCCTGAGAAAATCTTGGCTGGTGGCGACCCGTATCCGGATCAGTTGAAAGAAACAGCTGATAAAATTGCCATTGAGACAGGCGTCCCGCATTATGAGATTGGTTGGCAGTCAGAAGGAAACACGCCGGACCCATGGATTGGACCAGATGTCCAAGATTTGACGGCTGAACTTTATGAAAAGCATGGCTACGAGGCGTTCGTCTATACGCCGGTCGGCTTTGTTGCAGACCATCTCGAAGTATTGTTCGATAACGACGTCGAGTGTAAAGTTGTCTGTGACCGCCTCGGTGTTCACTACGCACGTCCGGCTATGCCAAATGCAGAGCGAAGCTTCATCGAAGCCATCGCGGATCGAATGGAAAGCGTGATTGTGCATCATGCGTAAATTCACGATTGTCGGTGGTGGGATCACAGGTCTCACCGCCGCTTTTTATGCAGAGCGTTATTTGCCGGAAGACGTGACCATCACGTTGCTCGAGGCGACGGATCGCCTCGGAGGAAAGATTGATACGTATGAAACGGGCGAGTTTGCGGTGGAACGTGGTCCGGACTCGTATGTCTTTCGTAAGACTGCGATGACGGAATTGATTGAAGACGTCGGTTTAGGCGATGAACTCGTTCGCAATGGAGTCGGTCAAGCTTACGTTCTTCATCATGACGGGCTCCACCCGATTCCGAAACAGACGGTGATGGGCATCCCGCTCGACGTCAATGCGTTTCGTGAGACGACGTTGCTTTCGGAAGAAGAGCACGAGGACTTGAAGCAGATGTTGCTGTCCCCTCCAGATGTAAAAGCGCCAGACTCGGACGTCTCACTCGGCCTCTACCTTCGTGAGCGTGTCGGGGACCCAATCGTCGACCGATTGATTGAACCGTTACTCTCTGGTATCTATGCTGGAGACATCGATCAAATGAGTGCGATGTCGACATTCCCGCAGTTCATCGAGGGAGAAAAGAAATACGGCAACTTGTATGAAGGGATGCGACACTTACGACCGGAACAACGAGTCGCAGAAGTCGGGGCAAAGAAGGTCGGTCAGTTCGCTTCGTTGAAACGTGGACTCAAGTCACTGACAGACCGCTTGGCAGAACGGTTGGAACGTACTGAAATCGTATTAAACTGTTCCGTCGAACAAGTATCCGAACGTGAGGACGGGTACCGCCTCTTCACGAATCGCGGAGATATCGACACGGACCATCTCGTGTTGACGGTCCCACCGCGCCTCATTCGTCAGTTCCTCCCGAAAGTCGACAGTGACTTTTTGGCGGACATGAAGCCACATGCGACGGCCACATGCTCGCTTGTCTTCAAAGAAGCGGATATTGAGCTTCCTTTCGTCGGGACAGGGTTCGTGACGAGTCAAGAAGCGGATGTGACAATCACGGCATGTACGTTCATCGACCAGAAATGGCCACATGCGGTGCCGGAAGGATATCACGTCCTTCGTGTCTTTTTAGGTCGTCCGGGGGCAGATGATATTGTCGAAGCATCCGATGAAGAAATCATCGAGACGGCATTACACGATCTCCGTGGCCTGATGCGCATTCATCGTGAACCGATTCAAACCGTCGTCAGTCGACTCCGTGATGGACTGCCTCCTTATGCGGTCTTTCATGCGGACCGTGTCAAAGCACTCCGAGCCGAGATGAGCCGGGTATATCCAGGCGTCATTCTCGCAGGAATCGCCTATGACGGAATTGGGATGCCGGACTGTGTGAAGAGTATTCGGGAACAAGTGAAGGCATTGCGTGAAAAAAATTGAGATTTGATGAAGGGAGGGTTCGGATTGTTCCGCAACCCTCTCTTTTTGTTATAGTTAGAAGCGAAAGAGAAAAAGGAGTGATGGAAGATGGCAACGTATAAACTTTTTGTATCAGACATGGACGGTACGATTTTGCACAACCACACCAAAATCGCGGATGAGACAGCGGAGATCGTTCGTGAAGCAGAGGCGGCAGGAATTCGCTTTGCGATTGCGACGGGGCGCAACTATGTGAATGCGAAACAGATTTTAGACGAGGTCGGACTCTCTTGCCCAATCGTATCGTCGAATGGGGGACGCGTGCTCGACACGTCGGGAGAAGTCCTTCACGAAATCGATTTGACGATTGATGAGGCGCTTCAAGTCATCAATGTTCTTCATCAAGATGACAAGTATGCGGACGTCTTTTATGAAATGTACACAGAAGCGGGACCCGTAGCGAGCCGTGGTGACTTGATTGAAGCGTCGATGAAAAACTTGAAAGCGAATGGTGACGACCGCTCGCTCGAGATGTACGAATTCTTTAAGAATCGCTATTACGTCAACGAAGACGTCAAAATTGTTGATGACATTGAGAACTTTATCCGACAAGAAGCGGGACGTGTCTACAAGTTCATCGCTTTCTCGAGCCACCTTGAGAAAATGAACGGACTTTGGAAAGAAATCGAAGACCAAGTCGAAGGGGTGTATGTCACATCTTCAGGCAATGACAACATCGAAGTGATGGCACACGGTGCAGATAAAGGGAACGGTGTGACAAAACTTGCCGAACATTATGGTATCGATTTATCTGAAGTCGTCGTCATCGGGGATAACTTGAATGACGTGCCGATGTTCAAAGTGGCCGGAAAAGGAATTGCGATGGGCAATAGCCACGAAGACTTGATTGCCATCAGTGACCATGTCACCGAACGTCATGATGAGTATGGTGTGGCGAACGCATTGAAGCGCGTGATGACAGGTGAGTGGAAGTAAAAGATTTGTCGAGAACTCGTCTCGTTTCGTATAATACGAGTAACGAACATCCGACTAGGAGGAAATAAACTGTGAAATTTATTTTTAATCCGGATATCCGCGACCCGAAGATTAACTTGGCGGTCGAAGAGTATATCCTTAAACATCTGAACGTCGATCATGAAGATTACTTCCTGTTCTATATTAACGGTCCATCCATCATCATCGGGAAGAACCAAAACACATCAGAAGAAGTCAACTTGAAGTACATCGAAGAGAATGGCATCGATGTCGTTCGACGTCTCTCTGGTGGGGGCGCCGTCTATCACGATGAAGGGAACTTGAACTTCAGCTTCATCACAAAAGACGATGGCAACTCGTTCAACAACTATAAGAAGTTCACACAACCGATCGTGGATGCGCTTCGTAACCTCGGTGTCGAGGCAGAGCTGACGGGTCGTAACGACATTCAGGTCGGTGAGCGTAAAATCAGCGGGAACGCCCAATTCACGACGCGTGGACGCATGTTCAGCCACGGGACGCTCATGTTCAACTCGAACATCGAAGAGGTCGTGAACTCGCTTAACGTCTCGGAAGAGAAAATGCGTTCAAAAGGAATCAAGTCCGTTCGTAGCCGTGTGGCGAACATCACTGAATTTTTAGAGCGTGAGATGGAGATGGAACATTTCGTCGAGGCGCTCCTCCATTCGATTTATGATGGAGAACAACCGGAACGCTATGTACTTCGTGACGAGGATTGGGAAATCGTCCATGATATCTCGAAAGAACGCTATGCGAACTGGGACTGGAACTTTGGGAAGTCACCGAAGTTCGACGTCGAGTCGAAACGTCGTTTCCCAATCGGAACAATCGATGTCCGCTTGAACGTCAACAAAGGGACGATCACAGAAGCGAAAATTTACGGAGATTTCTTTGGTGTCGGTGACATCCAAGACGTCGAGCAAGCGCTCGTTGGGACGCGTTTCGAACGTGCGGCCATCCGTGAGCAATTGATGCAACTCGATTTGAAACATTACTTCGGAAATGTCGAGCTCGAGGAATTAGTCGATTTGATTAGTTAAGTTAGTCATGGCGGTCTCTACGGAGGTCGCCTTTTTTGGCAGTTTCGTGAACGTTGATCATACGGATTGCGCCTCGATGGGAGAAGGCGTATCATAATTTGTGCAAGCGTTTTCGTAGCGGCTGATTAAAAATAGGAGGAATCACTATGTATCGAAGGCTCAGTGAATGGATGGACCCGAGTCGGATGTGGGTGACGGAACAATCGACGTTTGAACGTGCGATGATGGCGGTAGGTCTTGAATTGGAACGAAAAGGCATGGTCAGTTCTTCATTTACGCGAGTCGTTCTCGATCAAGAAACGATCATTCCTTCCGGGGTAAGTGATGTCGCTGTGCCGGTTGCGGTCATCGATGTTCCTATCTCTATAGCGAAACGAGACGGTATTTCTCTTCTTCATCTGCTGAACACGTGTAAAGTAAAAACCATCACGGGAGAAACGATTCAAGCGAAAGCGATATTATTAATTACGGCTACGAATGAATCAAAGAAACAAAGCTATCATAAACTGATTGATGATTTGCTCATGGATGATGAATCCCTTCAAGCGCTCGTACACGTGAAAAGTCGCGCCGGATTGTTCCACTTACAGGCGAATTTTTTGGAAGCGTTTTCTTATTGAAACATTTCATGTACAATAGAAGTAATTGAAAAGAGCGCGGACAACGTGCTCTTTTTTATGGCTCAAAAGTGAATCATCATTCATTTAAAGGGGGATTACCATGGCAAACTTAGTCAAGTCACTACAAGAAGTAGTGATGGCTCACCCGCAGAAAGCAGCGTATGTGTTTGGGGAAGACACGGTGAGTTACGGACAGTTTTATGGGCAAGTCAAGGCGATGGCGTCGACGCTTGAGCAAAAAGGGATTGGACAAGGCGATCACGTCGCTCTCGTTCTCGGAAACAGCCCTGCGTTCCTGATTGCATATTTCGCAGTGTTGTCACGTGGAGGGGTCGTCATTCCGATCAACCCTACATACACGCCTGATGAAATGGCCTACATTCTACTTGATGGGGATGTAAAGGGAATCGTTGGCTTATCACCGCTCGTCGCGCAGGCGGAAGCGGCACTCACGAAGTTGCCTCACTTAAAACTCGTGATTTCCGTTCCATATGCCGATGTTCCAGCATTGAAGCGGGAAGGGACGATTGAATTCATCCCATTCGCAGAAGCGTTTGCCGAAACAGAAGGAACGTTCATCGAAGTCGACGAGGATGAAGTTGCCGTCATCCTCTATACGAGTGGGACGACCGGAAAACCGAAAGGGGCTCTGCTCACGCATCGAAACTTGTTCTCAAACGCACATTCAATCGGAGAGTATTTAGACATCACTCCAGAGGATAAGGCATTGGCGGCATTGCCGATGTTCCACGTCTTCTGTTTGACGGTCATCGTCAATGCACCACTCCTTCGAGGGGCGACGATTGTCATCTTACCGAAGTTCTCACCACAAGATGTGTTCGATCTAGTACCAAAGCACCGTGTGACGTTATTTGCCGGTGTGCCGACGATGTACAATTTCTTGTTACAGACGGCAATGAAAGTACCGGCCTACACGTCTGCATTGAAGCATGTTCGCGTGTTCGTCTCAGGCGGAGCAAGCTTACCAGTTCAATTGCTCGAGTCATTTGAGCAGATGTTTGAGTGCAAGATTCTTGAAGGATACGGTCTGTCGGAGGCGTCACCGGTCACCTGCTTCAACCCGCTCCATGGCGAGCGTAAAGCAGGGTCAATCGGCCCTTCCATCGTTCATGTCGAAAATAAAGTCGTCGACGAGCTTGGGGAAGAAGTCGGCGTCGGTGAAGTCGGAGAGTTGATTGTACGAGGACCGAACGTCATGAAAGGGTATTACAAATTACCGGAAGAAACGATGATGACACTTCGGGACGGATGGCTCTATACGGGCGATTTGGCTCGACGTGACGAGGATGGTTACTTCTATATCGTCGACCGGAAAAAGGATATGGTCATCGTCGGGGGATATAACGTATACCCTCGTGAGGTAGAGGAAGTATTGTATCAACATCCGGATATCGTTGAAGCTGCCGTCATCGGTGTACCGGATGCGGAGCAAGGAGAAGCGGTGAAGGCATTCGTTGTCACGAAACATGACGGTGTCACGAAAGAAGAGATCCGTGCATATACACAAACAAAGTTAGCGAAATATAAGCAGCCGACTTATATTGAGATTATCGAGGAACTTCCGCGAAACACGACTGGAAAGATTTTACGAACGGTCTTGAAGAGCGAAGCGTTTCAAAATAGTTGAGTAGAGAGGGGCGACTACGAGTCGTTCCTTTTTTATCTTTTCGTTTGACACTGTTAGGGGGTAGGGGTATATTAGTGGTGAGGTGATCAACATGGATGAATTTATGCATGACCAACCACTCGTTCCGCGTGATGATGCCGAACGGGAGGCACTCGGGAAACGTCTAAAACGAATCGAAGGACAAGTCCGAGGGATTCAAAAAATGGTCGAGAACGACCGCTATTGTGTCGATATTTTGACTCAGACGTCAGCCATTCAGGCCGCTCTGAAGCAAGTCGAGATGCAACTGTTAGAGCGTCATATGCGCAAGTGTTTGGTTCACGCAAGCGAGACGGAAAACATGGAACCTTACATTGATGAGTTGATGACGATCGTCAGCCGCATCAAAAAATAAGGAGGGATGTCATGAAAACCGTTGAGTTATCCATACAAGGAATGACCTGTGCGGCTTGTTCGGCACGAATTGAAAAAGTATTGAATAAGATGGACGGAGTGGAAGCGACGGTCAACCTTCCGCTTGAGACGGCGACCATTCGTGTCGATGAAGGCATTACAGAAGAAGAGCTGATTGCGCGGATTGAGAAAATCGGATACGGGGCCGAGCCGAAAGTAGAGATGGCGCCGCCGCATGACTTACGTCCATTACAGCGGAAGGTCATCATCTCTGCACTGTTGTCGGCCCCATTACTCCTCGTCATGTTGACGCATATCCCGGGACTCGGATTTCATGCACCATGGCTGATGAACCCATGGTGGCAATTCGCCCTGGCGACCCCCGTTCAGTTTTGGATTGGGGCGCAGTTTTATCAAGGGGCATATAAGAGCTTGAAGAGCGGTTCGGCGAACATGGACGTGCTCGTCGCGACGGGGACATCGGCCGCATACTTCTATTCCATTTTTGAAATGATTGTGCACCCGATGAATCCACATCTTTATTTTGAGACGAGTGCCGTCCTCATCACGCTCGTCTTACTTGGGAAGTGGTTAGAAGGACGAGCGAAAGAGAAGACGACCGATGCGTTGAAATCACTCTTGTCGCTTCAGGCGAAAGAAGCCATCCTGTTCGTTGATGGTGAAGAACGGTCTGTCGCTGTCGAACTCGTCAAAGTAGGAGACGTCCTCGTCGTGCGTCCGGGAGAGAAAATTCCGGTCGATGGACGGATCATTGAGGGAGAGACAGTCATCGATGAATCGATGTTGACAGGAGAATCGATTCCAGCGGAGAAGACGGTCGACGCCGAAGTCGTCGGCGGAACGATCAATCAGTCCCATCGTATTCTCATGCGTGCGGAACGAGTCGGGAAAGAGACGATGCTCGCTCAAATCGTACGTGTCGTCGAACAGGCACAAACGGATAAGGCGCCGATTCAACGTCAGGCTGACCGCATCTCGGGTGTCTTCGTGCCGATTGTCGTAGCCATCAGTGCCCTCACATTCGCGGTCTGGGCATTCCTATTAAATGATATCGATACGGCCATTCGGGCATCGATTGCCGTACTTGTCATCGCTTGTCCGTGTGCCCTTGGTTTGGCAACGCCGACATCGATCATGGTCGGAACGGGACGAGCGGCAGAGCAAGGTGTGTTGTTCAAAGGTGGGGGACAACTCGAATCACTCAATGAATCAAACATCGTTGTTTTTGATAAGACAGGGACATTGACGAATGGGACACCGGAAGTGGTGGAAACGTTCGGAGATGAAGCGATGCTCCGCCGTGCCGTCATGGCAGAACGGCAATCGACGCATCCTTTGGCAGCTGCCATCGGCCGGGAAGTCGGCGACGGTGTCGTGACGAAAGTGGAAGAGTTAGCCGGACGAGGAGTCAAAGCGGTCGTTGATGGGAAAGAACTCATCATCGGGTCTGTTCGAATGATGGAAGAGCTCGGATACAACTTGCCAGATTGGTCGATGGGGGCGATGACCCCGGTCTACGTTGCGGATGAGAGCGGGATTGTCGCGGCGTTCGGGCTACAAGATCAATTGAAACCGAAAAGTCGTGAAGTCGTGCAAGCCCTTAGTCAAACGCGTGACGTGTACGTCTTGACGGGTGACCGGAAAGAAGTCGCCTACGCGATTGCCGACGAACTTGGCATCCCTCATCATCAAGTGATTGCCGAAGTCCTTCCGGTTGAAAAGGCGGACCAAATCGAACGCTTAAAACAATCCGGTCGCGTTGCCATGGTAGGGGACGGCATGAACGATGCCCCGGCACTTGCGGTGGCGGACGTTGGGATCGCATTCGGGAGCGGTACGGATGTCGCACTCGAGGCGGCAGATGTTACAATTGTAGGGCAAGACATTGAAGGCGTGAGTCGAGCGATGAATATGAGTCGTTTGACGATGAAGAACATTCGTCAAAACTTGTTCTGGGCCCTTGCCTATAATAGTCTTGGTATCCCGGTCGCTGCAGCAGGGTTACTTGCCCCATGGATTGCTGGAGCAGCGATGGCGTTCAGTTCGGTGTCTGTCGTCTTGAACGCATTACGATTAAAAACACAAGGAGGATCATCATCATGAAAGAAACAACGTTAACCGTAGAAGGTATGACATGTAATCATTGCAAAGCTGCCGTTGAAGGAGCATTAAATGAATTGAATGGTGTCGAATCAGCGACGGTATCGCTTCAAGAGCATCGAGTCGACGTGATCCATCAAGATTCTGTCTCACTTGAGACGATGGTGGAAGCAGTCGAAGAACAAGGATACGACGTAAAAGCATAATCATGGTAAGTCCCGAGTGAAATCGGGACTTTTTTTGTGGTATTCAATGAATAGGATGTGTGCTATATTTAAGTTGATAATGAGAATCGGTATCAACGGGAGGCGGACATCATAGAAATGATCATGATCAGTGGAGTGTTGGCGATGATTAGTGGGGGCGCGGCATTTTTGACGCAACAGTTACGAACAAATTCAGTACGCTGAAGAAGGTGCGATTTCGTTGCCTTCTTTTTTCTTTGACTTCATTTCTTTCCCATCATTTCACGACAATTGTTTGATATGATGAGAAAAAACGTGTTGAGGTGACTTGAATGTATACAATCTACTTAGTCGACGATGAAGCAAACTTAAATAAAATGCTCGTCACGTATCTAGAACAGGAAGGATACAACGTTCGCTCATTTGCGGATGGGACATCTGCACAAGAAGCGATTCCAGATCAACCGGATTTGTGGGTGCTCGATATCATGTTGCCAGACCTGGATGGCTTTCAATTGTTGAAACAAATCAAAGCCGTCAATGCGAATACGCCGACGATTTTCATCTCGGCGCGCGATGAGGATATCGACAAAATCATCGGACTCGAGATGGGTTCGGATGACTACATCGCCAAACCGTTCCTTCCAAGGGAACTTGTCATCCGTGTCAAAAAATTGATTGATCGTGTCTACGGTTCGAAGTCGAACGAGCATATCGAATACGGAGAGTACACCATTTATCCGGATAAACGTCTGATCAAGCACGGAGATGAAGAGATCGATTTGACTTCGAAAGAATTTGATTTACTGCTACTCTTCCTTGAACATCCGGGCTCCGCGTTGTCGCGTGAGCAAATTTTAGAAGGTGTTTGGGGGAATGATTATTTCGGATCGGACCGCGTCGTCGATGACTTGGTGCGTCGTGTCCGAAAGAAATTGCATCGCCTTGAGCTCGAAACGCTTTATGGTATCGGCTACCGTCTCGTCAGACCATGATGGACGCGCTTAAACCGAAACGTCTCATGTGGAAGATTTGGGTGCTCATCTTACTCATCATCGTGACGCTTGCGCTCATGATCTTGATTACGGTCCGTTCATCCATCACCCAGTTCATCGATGAACAAGTGTATGAGACGTTACGAGATGTGGACTATTATTTAGGGAACACGAATGAGTTAGAGAACTATCCCCAAAACCCGATTGAGTATGACCGACGCCAACAGGAGTCCCGTTCGGTCAACCAATTGATCTTTCTCCCGAACGGACGGATCATCTACGGATCGGCCCCGCTTGAATTGACGAACCGCATGTATCAGGAAGCGTTAAATCAAAGTGGTCAGGTCGAGCGGTATCAGACGACAATTGATGGGGAAGACGTCTATTACATCATTCGTCAAAATGAGTACGATGGAACGATTGTGTATCAGGCCTCCTACGCTTGGGATGCCTATCGTCGTGAGTTGGTGTCGACATTATACTGGCGAATCTCGATTCTGATTGGCATCATCAGCCTCTTGTCACTGATTCCAGCTTTATTGATGTCGCGTCAACTGACGAAACCGATTGTGGAGATGGAACGGGCCGTTGAGAAGATTTCGAATCGACAGTGGGAGACCGCTTTACCATTAGATCGTCAAGATGAACTCGGTCAGTTGGCCCATTCGATTGATGCCATGCGTAAGGAATTAAAAGAGCAGGATTTGGCACAACAAGCGTTGCTTCAAAACATATCGCATGACTTAAAGACACCGATCATGGTCATTCGAGGATATGCCCAATCGATTGGGGACGGTATTTATCCGACAGGAGACTTGAAAGGTTCTGCCGAGGTCATTGATGAGGAAGCGTCTCGACTCGAAAAGAAAGTCGTCGATTTGTTGTACGTCACAAAACTTGAATATTTCAAGGGACAGGAAATGAAACTTGAACCAATTAATCTCGACAAGTTGATGGAACTGCTCGTCGCGCGCTTCAAACTTAGAGGCCAGCTCGATTGGGAAATCAATGGCGAAGGCGGCGAGATGCTTGGAGACGGGGAACAGATCCGGGTCGCATTTGAGAACGTGCTCGACAATGCACTCCGTTACGCGGAATCTTGCATTCGCATCGACCTCCACCAAGATGACGCTGGCGTTGAAATCACCATCTTTAACGACGGACCGCCAGTTGATGAGAGTTTAGACTTGTTCCACCAATTCTCTCGAGGGAAGCAAGGGAAGTTCGGACTCGGTCTGTTCATCGTGCAGCGAATTGTGACACTTCACACAGGGGAAGTGTCTCTACGAAATACAGGAGACGGAACAGCAGTGCGATTTTACTTTCCCCGACTCAAGTCGAACCAACCTTTAAATTCGAATGCTTGATTTTCAAAACCAGCCAGGAAACGGCTGGTTTTTTCATGGGAAATAGACAAAAGCCGATTTGCGAGGCGCATCGAATCCTGGTATGAATGACATGTAAGTCATTACATACGTTATGGGGGATGAAAAGATGAGCAGATTGACCAATGAAACGAGAGCTTTAATTCCTGTATTTAACGAGTTTGGCGAAGCGGAAACACTTGTGTATCAACCAGAAGGCGTCATGCGAGTAAAAGGGTCGCCAATCGACTTATTAGAACACGCGTGTCTATACTACGGGTCGAGCATTCAAGGTCGAATCGAGGCAGCGCGACACGTCCTCGGACCACATCGAAAGACACCGGTCGTCATGGATTGGCATGCGGATGCCGTCTTCTTTCCGACGATTGCCAAAGAAAGTCCAGATTGTGCGTGGATCAACTTTCAACACGTGACGGCCATCAAGAAAGACGGAAAAGAGACTCTCATTCAGTTTTTGACGGGGGAATCGGTCAAGGTTCACGTATCTGATCATACCGTGTCGAGACAAAAACAACGGTCAATCGAATTATCGTACGCTTTTCAAAAACGTTTCCATGACAGCACATTGCAACACGCTTAAGGATTGAATTCAATGACAAACCCCTCTATGATGAAGAAGAGATATCATATGTGTATTTGCACATCTTCCGAAAGCGAGGGGTTTTTATGTTTTTTGAAAAAATGATTGAGCGAGGGAAACTGGTTATCGTGTTTCTTCTCGTCGCAATCGTCGTGGGTGTGCTGACGTTCTTCCAGCTCCCTAAACGTGAGATTCCGGAAACCGGGATCAATATCGTACTCGTTCAAACACCGTATCCTGGTGCGACAGCGGAAACGGTTGAACGGAATGTTACCGGCGTGTTAGAAGAGGAACTACGTAGTTTAGAAGGAGTAGAGAACGTGACGTCGATCTCGGCTTCAGAGTTCTCGAACATCACGGTCGAATACGCAGACGGCACCGACCAGGAAGAGTTTCAGGCGAACGTTCGACAAGCGTTGTCGGATGCGACGCCTAAACTTCCTGAAAACGCGCTTGCGCCAACGGTCAATGATTCACTCGGGCAGTTACCTGTCGCATCGTATTTATTGACAGCAGACGATCGTGGATCATTTGAGGATGTTCGATCAGACATCGAACAATTAGAGTCGAAACTTTTGCGAACGGATGGCGTGACGGGAGTCACGATCAAAGGGTTACCAGAGCAGGAGTATGTCGTGTCACTTGACTCGGAAGAGCTGAGTTCACGTCAACTTGCCTTTCCTGATGTGTTAACGGCCATTAACGAAGAATACAAGACGACACCGCTCGGCCGTCAATCGACTGAAGAGGGGATTTATCAACTAGCAATCGATAACTTGACGAATGTAGACGATATGGAGCAAGTCATCGTCGGCTCATTCAATGGGGAACCGGTCTTACTAGCAGATGTCGGGACGGTCGAAGAGACAGCGAAAAGTGAAACCGATCTCGTTTCATTAGACGGAAAGCCGGCTGTTTCGATCACAGTTCCGATTGAATCAGGCTTGGATATTCCAACGATGCAAGACCGTGTCAACGAGGTAGTCGAAGATGGTCTTGGAGACTTAGACGGTTTTGAACTCGTTCCATATTATGAGCAGGCAAAAGCCGTCGATGCGATTTTCTCGTCATTGACACGCGAGTTCATTATCGCCATTATCGCCGTCATTGCCGTGACGACGATTGGTCTAACATTCTCTGGCTCGATTATCGTCAGTCTGGCAATTCCGTTGTCATTCTTGATCGCCTTGATCCCGTTACAGTTCACCGGGGTCGATTTGAACCAAATCTCGATTATCGGGGCAATCATCGCCTTAGGGATCTTGGTTGATGATGCGATTGTCGTCAATGACAACATCTTACGACGTTATCGTAACGGAGACTCGGCGATGCTTGGAGCAGTCCGAGGAACGAAAGAGGTATGGGGCTCGATTGTCACGTCGACACTCGCGGTCGTCTTTGCTTTCCTTCCGCTCACCTTGCTATCGGGCGCAAACGGTAACTTCATTCGCGCCTTGCCGACGGTTCTAGCCCTCTCTGTCTTGGCCTCGATGGTCATCAGTTTGACGCTCGTACCGATTGCGCAGTATCGTTTGAATCGTAAAGAAGTGAAAGTATCAAAACGTGAACCAGGTTGGCTCGGCGGACCGCTCAACCGACTCAGTAATTTCTACGCCGACCGCCTCTTACCGAGTGTCGCGAAGCGTCCGTGGACGTTTGGAATTGTCGGATTTGTCATCACGACGGCATTGTACGGTTTGATTTTACTCACGCCGTTTGAGTTCTTCCCAGCCGCGAACCGTCCGGAAGTCGTGACGAGTGTGACCTTCCCCGTTCAAACGGATTTGGAAGAGACAGAGACACGTCTTGAAGAAATTGAAGCGAGATTTAAAGAAGAAGAGGGTGTCGTGGAAACATCCGTCTTCGCTGGAGGCGGTCTCCCTGGTTTATTCACGGGTGGACTCGATCAGTCAGGTGAAAACACGGGACAAGTGGTCGTTCGTGTCGACAACGAATCAATCGATGCCATCGAATTGATTGATAAGTATACGAACGTGTTGCGTGAAGACTATCCGGACGCCGAAATTTTCTTAGATACGCAACAACAAGGACCGCCGGCATCCGCACCTGTCGAATTCACGATGCGCAGCGAGACGATTGATCAACTCGTGGCTGCACGTGACCAAGTGAAAGCCGACCTTGAAGAAATTGACGGGGCCATCGTCCTCGATAATATTAAAGAACCGTTCCAAACACTCACATACGAATTAAATCGTGAGGAAATGGCACGGGCTGGCGTGACGGCAAAAACAATCAGTGACCAAATTCGTCTCGTCACAGACGGTGTTCCAATTGGTACATTCGATGACGGAGTGGAACAGCGTGACGTGAAAATCGTCATTGATGCAGAGGCGAACCGCGAAGCACTCGCCCTTGACGAGATTTTAATTCCTGTCCAAACAGAAGCAGGTCCGCCCGTTGCCCCACTTAGTACGTTCGTGACGGAAACGACAACAGAACAAATTCAGCAGATTCCTCGTGAGAATGGGGAGCGTTCGGTCACACTCCAAATCTATGCGAGCGAAGACATGGATGAAGAGAAATTTAAACAAGATGTCGAGCAGGTGTTGGATGATGCGAAGTCGGGGTTAGAGGATGAAGGGATTACGTTCGACCAGTCCGGTGCGAGCGACACGCAGAACGAGTTCTTCTTAGAGCTTGCGACATTGTTCGTCGTCGTCTTATTCTTGATTTACTTGATCATCGCATTCCAGTTCAACTCACTCTCGTTGCCATTACTCGTCTTGTTCACAATCTATCTCGCAATCGCTGGAGCGGTCGTCGGATTGTTCGTGACTCAGACACCGTTCAGTTTCATGGCATCGATGGGGATGGTCTCGCTTGCGGGAATCGTCGTCCGGAACGCAGTCGTCCTGTTCGAGTTTATCGAACAACGCATTCGTGAAGGATTACCGGTCACGACCGCCGTTTACGAAGCAGGGCGCGCTCGGATTCGTCCGATTCTCTTGACGGCGCTCACGGCAGTCGTTGCCCTCTTACCAGTCGCACTTGGGGAAGACCCGCTCTTCAAACCGCTTGCGATCGGCATCGTATCGGGTATTCTATTCTCGACTGTATTGACTCTCGTTCTTGTTCCGGCGTACTACCTGATTTTGGCGAAACGTCGTCATAAGGACAAACCGTTTACAGAATGATTTAGCTTGAAGATGTGATGCCGTATGGTGTCACATCTTTTTTTGAACCATTTGTCACATGTTTTGGGTGATGTTGTATGGGTATAATTAGAAGAGAGGTTTTGAACAGTATGGGAGGGAATTGAAGATGAACGATTCATATACTTGGCTCAATCGCCGCAAAGTACGACCAGCGTACAGTGTGACCGGGAGCCGTTCGTGGTCGAGTGAACGCGTCGTTCGACCAGATCGCGCACGTGGGAAGGTGGTACGTGATGTGAAACGTGTACGTCGTCCGTACGTAGACGAATACGGCAATCGTCGCTGGGCAACGGGACGTGTGGTCGTCACGGATGCATCACGCAAAGCGCGGGCGCATGGACATGGCGATACAGCCGTACAATTAGAGTTCTCGACACCAACACCATATGAACGTGTGAAAGAGATGATTCCAACGAAACGTGTTCTCGTTCCGGTCGTTGCTGGACTCGCGGTCGTCGGTGGGATTGCCGGTGTCGCCTATGCACTTCGCAAAAAGAAGCGGAATAAGAAGAACTAAAAAAATCGCCGAAATTTCGGCGATTTTTTTAGTTGAAGCGTTCAGCGAGGATGCGCTCGAGTTCACGTTGACCGAGTTCACGCATTTCTGCTTCATTCTCTTCATCGTATGCATCATCCGAGAAGCGGCCGACAAATTCAACCTTGCCGTTACCGAGTTCACGGAACACTAAGTTTTTGCGATCGTTGTAAAAGACGACACGGTATTCACGACCATTTTCATGATCGTAGTTGAAGACGCCTTTGATGTGGTCCATGTTCTTCTCTTCGGGCTGATCCTCATCATCGTCCTCATCTTCTTCTGCTTCAGCAGCTTCATTAGCTTCATCAAGCGCGTCGGCGAGGACTACCGTTTCTTCTTTTTCTTCCGTCTCTTCCTCAGATGAGACGACTTCTTTTTTTTCTTCTTCTGTCATGTGAAACGACCTCCTTTGCTTACTTTCCTATCATACCCACTTTTTATAGTTGTGACTACTCAAAATGATGCGAACAAACACGGACGACATTCGAAGATGACATGATCAACCGTTGAAATAGCTGACGCTTGATCGATTCCGGGGCATCCACGGTCTTGAGCGCCTGTTCCATACATCCAAGCCAATGGCCGGCATGTGTCTCGGAAATGGGATGCTCATGATGAATCATCGCCAAGTTTCCACCGCCACGACGTTCAGAATACAACTTTGGACCGCCGAGCAACTGTGTTAAAAATTCAAATTGGTGCTGTTTGACTCGATCTTGATCTTCCGGAAATAGTGGAAGTAAAATTGGGTCGGCATAGACGAGGTCATAAAACGCGTCAACGAGTTGTTGTACACCACGTTCGCCTCCAAATTGTTCATAGGCACTCACATACATCCCCCCTCATACGTTCAGTCTAATCGATTTCAATCGAAAAAGGGAATGATGTAGGCTGCTACTTTTTTGAATAAGGTATAGAAGAGGTTTCCCTCTACAAATGCTTAGGGATGGTTCATAATGAAGAAAAAAGGGAAGGAGTGTTCGCTAAAATGACAGTGACCTTTCACGTTGGTCGATCGGGGACGGGAAAAAGTGAACAAATGATCCATGAGGTCATTCAAGAACTGAAACAAAATCCGAGCGGACCGACGATTTATATGATTGTACCGGACCAAATGTCGTTTGAGATGGAAAAGAAAATGGCGACAGTCGATGGTTTGCATGGCTCGACGCGCATTCAAGTCCTTTCGATGCGCCGTCTCGCCTTTTTGATGATGCGGGATGCCGGCGTAGCGACAGATCAATTCTTAGACCAGACGGGGACCCATTTGTTGTTACGGAGGGTCGTCGAGATGAGCGAAGAACGATTGACCTTGTTCCGCCGTACGATGAATCAGTTCGGATTTTATGAAGAATTGAACCAATTGATCTCGATGTTGAAGCGAGGGCTTGTTGAACCGGAACATTTATTACGGTTAAGCGAACAGGCGCAGCACCGTGCTCTGAAGCTACAAGACCTTTCCATCATCTATGAAGGATTTTTAAAGATGACGGAAGGCAAGTCACTCCATACAGAAGACTATTTCAACGTCATGTTGCAAATCATTCCGGAGACAGATTTGACGGATGTACGTGTCTATGTGGACGGATTCAACGAGTTTTCAGAGCAGGAGTTGGCGGTGCTCGTCGCACTCGCAGAGAAGGTCGATGTCGATGTGTTGCTGACAATCGATCCTGTCTTCTTGTATCGCCTCAATCCATTGTTTGGACCGACGCAGCGGACGCTCATGCGTTTCAAAGAACTGTTGGCAGAACGGCAGATTCCTTCTCGAGACGAGCTGTATGATACCGTCTATCGGTACACGCATCCGAGTCTCCGTTACCTTGAGGCCACATTCGACCAATTGACGGCGGAACCTTACACTGGTTCAGAGAACCGGATTGATTTACATGCCGCAGTCGACCGGACCGTCGAGGTGGAGGCGGCGGTTCGAGAAGTCATCCGTCTGACACGTGAAGAAGGGTATCGTTATCGGGATATTGCGCTCGTGTCACGCTCACTCGATGAATATGGTGATTTGGCATCTCAGGCGCTCCAAAAGATGGGACTGCCATACTTCCTTGATGAACGGCAACCGATGCTTGACCATCCGCTCGTCGAACTGTTGAAAGCGACGATTGAGATTGCTTTACGTGGATACCGAGAAGAGTCCGTGTTCCGTGCCCTGAAAACAGAACTCGTCGTCCTTGATCCGGTGCATCGTCGTACGTCGGTTGACCGGCTTGAAGCGTTCGTCATCGAGCGGGGAATCAAACATTACCATTGGCATGACGAATGGCAATTGCGCCGTCGTTCCGGGGAAGAAGCGCGACTCACGAGCGAAGAACTCGATATTGAGGCTGAGCTGAATCGATCGCGGGAGCGTGTCATCGAAACGTTCGATCCGTTGCTATCGGATTTGAAACAGGCGAAGACGATGCAGGCTTATACGCACGCCATGTATGCCTTTTTAGAGCGTGTCGGTGTATCAGACTGTTTGACGCACTGGCGTGATGAGGCGATTGAAGAGGCGGAACTACTCGAAGCGCGTGAGCATACTCAAGTATGGGACGCGGTCTTGCACTTGCTCGAACAGTTAGAGGCCGCAGCTCCGGAAGAGACGTTGTCGACGGACTTGTTCCTACAGATGATGGACACCGGGCTAGATAGTCTTCGTTATGCGCTCATTCCACCTTCGCTTGATCAATTGACGATAACGGATTATGTGCGTGGTCGATTGATTGATAAGAAAGTTGTCTTCCTGCTCGGGGCGAATGAAGATCAAATTCCTCTTGTCACGACCCAGTCGAAACTGTTGACCGATCAAGATTTGGATTTCTTGCATGAGAATGGACTTCGTGCCGGCAAGGCGACAGAGCATTTGTTCGATGATGAAACATATTACTTATACAAAGCTGTGACAGCGCCGAGCGAGCGGCTATACATTAGCTATGCCCTAGTAGACAGAACGGGGAAAGCCGTTCAGCCGGCGCGCTTTATCGCTGACTTGAAGGCGCGACTTCACAAAAATGTCATCAAGACTCATTTTGCTGAAGCAGGTGAGCACCGACCGCGTGATCAATTCGCCTTCTTGACGAATGTGAACCAGACGGCGGCGGTAACGGCACTTGAACTTCAGCGGTTGAGTCGTCATTATCCGATTCAAGACATGTGGTTTGCTGTCTACAATGAACTGTTGAAGCATCCAGATGGACGGGAACGTCTCCAGTTGTTGACGAGCGCACTCTTCTATCAAAACATCCCGGAATCGTTGGACGATCGTGTCGCAAAATCCTTATATACTCCGTCGATTCGGGCGAGTGTCTCCCGCCTTGAGACGTTCCAAGCCTGTCCGTTCAAACATTTCGCAAGTTATGGCTTGCGTCTGAAGGAACGACGATTGTACCGGCTCGAGGCCCCGGATATCGGGAATCTATACCACCGGACCATCGAACATATGTCGCAGACGGTGAAGATGGACGGAAAGGAGTGGCGAGATGTCACCCCGGACGAGTGTTCCAATTTAGCGGAGCAGGCGGTCGAACTCGTGACCCCAGAGATTCAGCATGCCATCTTGATGAGTTCGAATCGTTACGCCTACTTAAAGAAAAAATTGACGGACGTCGTTAGTAAGACGGCAGAAGTGTTGATTGAACAATCAAAACGAGACGGCTTTGACCCGGAAGCGTTTGAACTCGCGTTCGGTAGCGGACAAATTCCACCCGTTTCGTTCACTTTATCGAACGGGGCGACCTGTGAACTGGTCGGTCGAATCGACCGTGTGGACACTGCGATGGTCCACGACCAGCTATACGTCCGAATCGTCGACTATAAGTCGAGTAAACGTGAAGTCGACTTTGCAGAAATTTATTACGGTCTGGCGATGCAGATGCTCATCTATTTGAAGGTATTGATTGAGCAGGCAGAGGTGTGGACAAAAGAGAACGTGGCACCTGCTGCGGCGCTCTATTTCCACGTGCACCGACCACTCGTTCCACCTGCTGGTTCTGAAGAAGAGACGCGTCAAAAAGTATTGGAGTCATACCAGATGCAAGGGCTATTAGTAGATGACCCGGAAATTTTAGAGATGATGGACCGCTCGGCGAAAGGCACATCTAAAAAATCGATTGTCATCCCGGTCAAATATAAAAAAGATGGAACCCCTGACGCCAACACCTTGAAGAAGATTGTGACCCCTCCTCAGCTCGAACAGTTGATGGATCATGCGTTCGACGTCGTTAAAGCGAGTGCCGAGGAGATGTACAAAGGAAAAATTGACGTTGAACCTTATGAATATAAAGAACGACGCCCATGTCAGACGTGTCCGTATCAGAGTGTCTGTCATTTTGACGAAGCGCTCTCGAATGCGCCACGTAAATTGAAGAAGCTTGAGAAAGAAGAGGTATTTCAGGAGTTAGGAGGCGATGACCGTGAAATGGACGAATGATCAGTTCGCCGCGATTGAAGCGAGAGGAAGTCACGTGCTCGTCTCGGCTGCGGCAGGGTCCGGAAAGACGGCAGTCCTTGTCGAGCGGTTGTCTAGTCGATTGCTTGATGAAACGGATGAACTCACGGCAGACCGGATGCTCGTCGTCACCTTTACGAATGCGGCAGCGGCAGAGATGAAACGACGAATCGCAAAGGCACTTGAAGAGGCGTTACGCGACGACCCGACAAATGAATATGTCCGAAAACAGCGGCAAATGTTGAACCGCGCACTCATTACGACCATCCATTCATTCTGTTTAGAGGTGATTCGTGAGAACTACTATCTATTAGATTTGGATCCGGCGTTTAAGATTGCGGAAGAACGGGACCTCGTCCTGTTGCAGGATGATGTCTTAGAAGAAGTGCTTGAGGAAGAGTACGGGAAACAAGATACCGATTTCTTCGCTCTTGTCGATGCGTATACGTCAGACCGGGGTGACAGTGAAATCGAGGATTTGATTCTTGGTTTATACCACTATGCGCGCACTCTCCCAAATCCTGATGCTTATTTAGACAAACTCGTGTCCATGTATACGTTCGGAGAAGATCCTGATGAGGAAGCAATCTTGATTGAGTTTGGACAGATGCTCTGGCATGACATCGAAAAAGCCGTACGAGATCTTCGGAAACTTGAAGCGGAGCTTCGGGTCGCCGGGTATGAGCCACAGTCTGAAAACATCCGGCAAGCGATTTTTCCGTTCGAACAGCTTGAAGGGGAGACCATTGTCTGGAGTGAACTCGAGACGGCGGCTCGTGCGATGAAGTTTGGCACGATGAAGGCTGTTCCGAAAAAAGAGGAGCACCAGATTTACCACGAGGTCCTCAAACCAGCTTACGACCAAGCGAAGAAAAAAATGACGGCAGCGGTGGAACAGGCTCGGGTCAGCGGGGCGGACTTATTGGAAAGCGTCTCGATGCAACAACCGCTCGTTGAAACCCTCGTTCGAACGGTCCGTGCGTTCGGCAAAGCCTATGAGCAAGCGAAGCGCGACCGTGCTTTTGTCGACTTCAGTGACTTGGAACATTATGCGCTCGCCATTTTACGACAAGATGGGGGACCGTCCGATGTTGCGGCGCTTTATAAAGAACGCTTCGCTGAGGTACTCGTTGATGAATATCAAGATACGAACGAGATTCAAGAAACGATCATCAATCTGGTCGCGAATGAACGAGAAGAAATCGGGAATTTATTTATGGTGGGCGACATCAAACAATCGATTTATCGATTCCGCCATGCCGAACCGGGTCTCTTCATCGATAAGGCGACACGCTTTAGACAGGCGAATGCAGGGAAACGGATCGACCTCTCTCAAAATTTCCGAAGTCGTTCCGAAGTCCTCTACGGGATCAATGATTTGTTCGTCCAGCTCATGGACGAAGAGGTCGGCGAAATCGCATATGATGAGGCGGCCCAACTTGTTCCTGGACGTGAGTATGAACCGATTCCGGCGGACCCTGAGTTTATTTTAGTCGATGGCGCGAGTCGTGAGTTATCGAAGCAAGAAGTAGAAGGACGGGCGATCGCTACGCGCATCTTAGAACTCGTATCGGGAGACGAACCGTTTAAAGTGACGGATGAATCCACCGGTCAACTCCGAAACTGTGAATATCGCGATATCGTGATTCTCGTACGTTCGAAAAAGGAACGTGTGGAGCAATTGATGGACATTTTGACACAGTACAATATTCCGGCCTACACCGACTCAGATGGCGGGTATTTTCAAGCGACCGAGATTCGGATGATCCTGGCACTTTTGAAAGTGATTGATAATCCACTTCAAGACATCCCACTTGCCGGTGCGCTGCGCTCCCCGATTTTCCGTTTTAATGATAGCGAGTTGGCACGGATTCGACTTGAATCAGAAGATTCATTCTATGAGGCGCTCAAGTCGAAAGCGGATGACGATGATGAGCTTGGCGTAAAATGTGGCGACATGCTTGACCGTCTCTCCCGTTGGCGTACTTATGCACGAAATCATAGCCTGTCGGAATTGATTCAACAGTTATTCAATGACACCGGGTTTTATGACTTCTCAGGGGGATTACCTGGAGGAAAAGGGCGGCAGGAAAACTTGAAGGCACTTTATGACCGGGCCCTAGCCTATGAGCGTAGTGGCTATCGAGGTCTTTATCGCTTCTTACGTGTGATGGACCGACTACAGGATACTGGTGAAGATTTGTCAGAGGCGCGGTCGCTCGGGGACGAGGAAAACGTCGTTCGTATCATGACCGTGCACAAGTCGAAAGGACTTGAGTTTCCGGTCACGATTGTTGCCCAACTCGGAAAACAATTTAATAAACGCGATCAAATGCAACGTGTCATTTTCCACAAACAGTACGGCATCTCACTCGATGCGATTGACGTCGTGACACGTACGAAATCGGAGACGTTCGTGAAAGAGATGATTCGACGAGATTTAGATTCGACGATGAAAGCAGAAGAGATGCGCGTGCTTTACGTGGCCTTGACACGTGCGAAAGAAAAATTGATTCTCGTGGGAACGGTAGGCGAACCACTCAAACACCTTCAGCAGTGGCTTCAGGTCGGTCAATCTGGAGATTTATTGGCGAGTGAGGCGAGGCGAGAGGCAAAAACGTATCTCGATTGGATTGCACCGGCGCTTTTACGCCTTCCGAGTGCCACTTCGTTTATCGAATCATTCGGCTTCACGGTTCCCTCTACTTTCCAAGAATCGACTTCATGGATTTATCGTGTCATCGGAGAAGCGGACCTTGCGGAGATTGCGACTCTACAAGAGATGATGGCACAGTTGCACCACGTCCAACGATTTGAAGCAATCGATTTTCCGATTCAAAATGAAGAAGAGACGATTCGTGCCGTACAACAAGCTTTGACCTACGAATACCCTGCACAGGATGCGGTACGTACGGCGGCGAAACAGACGGTGACCGAACTGAAGCGGGCGATGCAACTCGAACAGGCCGCTTTCGAAGATCCGGTACGTCCGGTCGATACCCCTTATCGGGAACCGAAATGGCGTCAAGTCAAACAGACCGGTGCGGAACGCGGGACGACGTTACACTTGATTTTCCAACTGGCTGACCCGAACCAACCGATTGTCGACCAAATCAACCAATGGGAAATGCAAGGGATGCTCAGTCCGATCGAGGCAGAGACGGCACGCCTCGCCATCCCGGATATCGAGATGTTTTTCCAAACAGAAGTCGGTCAAGCGCTCGCTGGTGCACTAGAGCGAGGGACGGCATGGCGAGAGCTACCTTTCACCTACACGGTGCCGGCCGAACGCGTCAATCCGGATGGACACTTTACGGATGAGCATGTCTTGATCCAAGGGATTATCGATTGTCTGTATTTCGATGGGGATTCGTATGTGCTTCTCGATTATAAATCGGATGCTGTCACGCATCTATCCGATTCCCGGGAAGAGGCACATGAGCGATTGCGAGATCGATATGCGATTCAACTACAATTATATCGAGAGGCGATTGAGACGATCTGGAATATTCGGGTCGAGCGAACTTTGATTTATTCGCTTGATCTGCAGGAAATCGTGACCATGTCGACTAAATAAATGTGAATAAATGAAGAGCGATGTCAGCTATAGGACATCGCTCTTTTTCTATGTGCAAATTCACATTTGATTTCGTTGACAATCGAGTTGGAGAGGAGTAATTTATTTTATATAAAGAATTGTTCCGTTTAGAACAATTCGATTCGGAACGATAAAGGAGTGAATAAGAATGACCGAGACAAATACAAATCGGGCACGGGAGATGATGCAATCATTTTGGCGTGTGCAGCGTGTCCTGATTCGTCTCATGCATCAGACGGCGCAACAAAACGATCTCACATTACCTCAACTGCACGGTCTGATGATGTTGAATGAACAGGGTGCGATTACGCAAAAGGAACTGGTTCAGCGAACGAGAATGCCAAAGAGCACGTTAAGTCAATCATTAGATGGTCTCGTGGAGAAAGGATTGATTCGTCGGGATATCAACCCGGATAATCGGCGAGAAGTTGTGTTGACCATTGACCAATCAGGTAAACGCTTGATTGAGGAGATTGAGCGACAAGAAGAAGGGACGGAATATCAATTGAATCAAATTTTGTCTCGTCTCGATCAGGATACGTATCATCATATGCTTACAGCCCATCAACATATTGCGGATGGATTGAATGAAGGGTTCACAGATTGTGAAGGAGTGTGTCGACATGATTAAGTTATTGAAACGTCTCGTTACTTATAAATGGGCTGTTCTGATGGTTTTATTGTTTGTGTTCGCGCAGTCGTTAGCAGATTTATTTTTACCGACGTTGATGGCGGACATTATCGATAATGGAGTCGTGACGGGCGATACCGGCTACATTTGGCAAATGGGCGGAATCATGCTTGGTGTGACG
The DNA here is from genome assembly GCF_018617135.1 of Exiguobacterium sp. s163. Classification (GTDB taxonomy): domain Bacteria; phylum Bacillota; class Bacilli; order Exiguobacteriales; family Exiguobacteriaceae; genus Exiguobacterium; species Exiguobacterium profundum. The sequence continues at coordinate 81,291 of NZ_JACSJN010000007.1, read as the reverse complement.
GGACTTGGAGCACTTGCTGCTATTGTAGCCAGTTTTTATTCTTCAAAGGCGGCGATGGGATTTGGTCGTGACTTACGAAGACGTGTGTTCAATCATGTGGAACGCTTCTCGCTTGAAGAGTTCGATCGTGTCGGGACGGCTTCGCTCATCACACGGACGACAAACGATATCACGCAAGTGCAACAGGTCATCATCATGATGCTGCGAATGGTTGTGAGTGCGCCGATCATGTTTGTCGGTGGATTGATCATGGCGACCTCGAAGGATGCGACGTTGTCTCTTGTCATTGTTGCCGCAATGCCGGTACTCGTCCTCTCGATTTTCCTCATTTTTTGGAAGGCGATGCCGTTGTTTAAAAAGGTACAGAAGCGATTGGATCGACTCAATCTTGTTTTCCGAGAAAATTTGACGGGCATCCGTGTCATTCGGGCATTTAACCGTGATAAAGAAGAACAGGTTCGATTGACAGAGGCGAATGAACGGTTGACGGACGTCTCAATCAAAGTGAACCAAATCATGGCGTTCCTCATGCCGGTCATGATGCTCGTGATGAACTTGACCGTCGTCGGTGTCATTTGGTTCGGAGGGATTCGGATTGATAACGGTGCGATGGAAATCGGAGATTTAATGGCGTTCATCCAATACGTCATGCAAATCATGTTCGCACTCGTCATGGCCTCAGTCATGTTCATCATGGTTCCTCGGGCCTCAGTGTCTGCCAACCGGATCAACGAGGTGCTCGAGATGACCCCCTCACTGATTGATGACGGGACAAAGACCGCGGACATTGAGCAAGGAACACTCGAGTTTGATCACGTCACTTTCTTTTATCCGGGGGCTGAAGAACCAGCATTATCCAATGTGAGTTTTTCGGCGAAACCAGGGGAGGTCACAGCGGTGATTGGAGGTACGGGGTCTGGTAAATCAACACTCGTCAATTTGATTCCAAGATTTTACGACGTGACGTCTGGGACAATTCGAGTGAACGGTGTCGATGTTCAAGCGGTCCCTCAAGAAGAACTTCGTTCGAAGATTGGATTCGTTCCTCAAAAAGCGTTGCTCTTCACAGGTACGATTGCGGAGAACATTCGATATGGGAAGGCCGATGCAACAGCGGAAGAGGTCGCTCATGCCGCCTCCATCGCGCAGGCAAATGACTTTATCGAGAGAATGCCAGACAGATATGAGGCTGTGATCGAACAAGGTGGGTCAAACGTGTCGGGTGGTCAAAAACAACGTCTGTCGATTGCGCGAGCACTCGTTCGAAAACCAGATTTATATGTGTTTGACGATAGTTTCTCGGCACTTGATTTTAAAACGGATGCTGCTCTTCGCAAAGCATTGAAAGAAGAGACGAAAGATGCGACGGTACTGATTGTTGCGCAACGTGTCAGTACGATCATGGACGCCGATCGAATCATCGTTCTAGAAGAAGGAGCCGTTGCAGGAATCGGGACACATGAGGAATTATTTGCGACGAATGCGGTCTATCAAGAAATCGTGAAATCGCAATTGTCTGAGGAGGAAATCGCATGAGTGAGAAACAAGCAAACACGCGACAAACTCATGGGGGACACGGTGGTCCAGGAGGTCCAGGCGGTGGAAATATGATGATGATGGGCGAAAAGCCAAAAGCATTTAAAGTCACGTTCCGTCGTCTACTTGCCTATTTGAAACCACGTCGAAACACATTGATTGCTGTGTTCGTCGCGGCGATTTTAAGTACGATCTTTATGATTGCCGGTCCGAAAATCATGGGAATCGCCATCACCGAACTGTTTGAAGGGGCGTATGCGAAATTTACGGGAGTACCGGGCGCGGAGATTGATTTCACGAGAATCGGACAAATTTTGTCGCTCCTCGCGGGTCTTTACGTCATCAGTAGTCTATTCAACTACGTACAACAATATTTGATGTCCGGTGTTGCCCAAAAAACGGTATATGATTTGCGAGAAGACGTGAACAAAAAGTTAGAACGACTTCCGCTCAAATATTATGACGGACGCTCGAACGGGGAGACATTGAGCCGGGTGACGAACGACATCGACTTGATCGGGAGTACGCTTCAACAGAGCGTCACGTCTTTCATTACTTCCATCGTCACTATCATTGGGATTTTGATTATGATGCTGTCGATCAGTCCTCTGTTGACGGTCATCTCTCTTGTGTCCCTTCCGCTCACGATTTTTGCGATTCGTCCGATTTTGAAACGGTCGCAACAATATTTTTCCGATCAACAGCGTCACCTTGGACGACTGAACGGCCATGTGGAAGAAATGTATACAGGGCACGCGGTCGTCAAAGCGTTTGGTCGGGAAGAGACAGCTGTGCGTGAGTTTGACGATGTGAATGAGGAGCTTTACGATGCAGGACGGAAAGCGCAATTCATTTCCGGAATCATCATGCCGATGACGATGTTCATCGGGAACATCAGCTATGTATTGATTAGTGTCGTCGGCGGTATTTTGGTCACGCAGCGCAGCATCTCCATCGGGGACATTCAAGCGTTTATCACATATACACGTCAGTTCACCCAACCAATCACCCAGACAGCGAATATCGCGAACATCGTCCAGTCGACGGTTGCCGCGGCGGAACGTGTATTTGAACTGTTGGATGAAGAAGAAGAAGTGAAAGATGTGACGACCTATCAATTAGAACGTGCCGAAGGAAATGTCACGTTCCGTCATGTCGATTTCGGATACGGTGACGACCTACTCATTCAAGATATGAATCTCGATGTGTTGACGGGCCAAACGGTGGCCATCGTCGGTCCGACAGGCGCCGGCAAAACGACATTGATTAATCTACTCATGCGTTTTTATGAGTTGAACGGTGGAGAGATATTCATCGATGGGAAAGACTCGCGTAAAATGTCGAGACAAGATTTGCGACATACGTTTGGAATGGTCTTACAGGACACGTGGCTATTCAACGGGACGATTCGTGATAACATCGCCTATGGGAAAACGGGAGCGACTGAGATGGAAATCGTCAACGCGGCGAAAACGGCGCATGCGGATGCATTCATTCGAACATTGCCAGACGGATACGACACCGTGTTGAATGAAGAGGCCAATAACATTTCACAAGGTCAAAAACAGTTGCTGACGATTGCGCGAGCAGTATTGGCGAACCCACCGATTATGATTTTAGACGAAGCAACGTCGAGTGTGGATACGCGTACTGAGATTTTGATTCAACAGGCGATGAAACGGCTTATGAATGGGCGGACGAGTTTCGTCATCGCTCACCGTTTATCGACCATCAAAGATGCGGATTTGATTTTGGTTATGGACCAAGGTCGGGTCATTGAGCAAGGAACACATGAATCGCTTCTTGAAGCTGGTGGTTTTTATGAAGAACTTTACAATAGTCAATTCGCTGAAAAAGAAGTCGTATAACTGGAATACAGGTTTTGGGGCAATGTGAATAGGCAAAAGACGTACGAGATGAGTTTCGTACGTCTTTTTATTTTGTGTAACAATTACAAATCCGTTAAAATAAAAAAATGGGATAAAAAATGGAGGAACAATTATGGTTAAAATCTTACTTGCGGAAGACGAAGAAGTGCTACGCATGCTTGTTATGGATACATTAGAAGATGAAGGATATGACATCGACGAGGCACAAGATGGAATTGAGGCCTATCGATTGATTGAAGAAAATGAATATGATTTGGTCATTGTGGATCATATGATGCCCGGTATGACAGGGCTTGAAGTGATTGAAAAAGTACGGAAGTTACCAGGGCGACAAGAGACGAAAGTGATGATGTTGACGGCGAAAAGCCAACAATCTGACCGTGATTGCGCGAACGAGATTGGTGTCGACTACTTCATTTCTAAACCGTTCAGCCCACTTGAACTCGTCAAAATCATAGGAGGCATCGTGAAGTGAAAAGGTGGTTTAAACAAAAACTCGGACGCGACATCATGGTCGTCCTTTATTCCTTCCTCGTCATTGCATTGGTCGGATCGGCATTGACTTATGTCTATATCGAGAACCGTTTGGAGGCGAACGAGGCGAGATTGCGTCAGGTCGATGAACGCGTTAACCGTTTGACTACGCTTTGGGATGAGTGGCAGGCTGACCAATATGATACACGAGGATATCTCTTGTTCGGCGACACAGCATCGCTCGAACGTTCACGTGCGAATGAGGCGAAGTTCCAACAAGAAATCAATTGGTTCAAAACACAAGTTCAGACGCGCCAAGGAGAATTGTTCGCAGAAGATCTTCAGCAGTTCCACGACTTTTACTATGATGTGATCATTCCGGTGACGTATGAATATGCCCAAGCGCAACAAGATGGGGAAGTCACAGAGACGTTTATCGATGCTCAAACGATTGCCGAGTTGCCGACGGCTCAGCGCTTGATTGATCAAGGACTCGTCCAATTTAATCCGCAACGTGGAATCGACATCCTCGGACCGATTGATGAGGTAGAGTCTGCGCTCGGAGAATATCGTGAGTTGATGGCATCTGAAAAAGAGGCCGTCTACGTTGAATGGCGACAGAACAACAATATGCTTCAATTCTTGTGGATCATGAGCATCGCCTCGTTCGCCGTATTGATCTTATTGTTTGTCCAGCCGTTCCTACGCCGTCAAACACGTTTGATTTCACGACTTTCCATCGCATCGAACCGCTTGTTAAAAGGGGAAATCGTTGATTTGAGCGATCAGATGAAACGAGAAGATGAGATTGGGACGATGTCTCGATCGTTCCATAAGATGGCTGAGACACTTCGTGACAATGAACGACATTTGATTGAAAAAAACCATGAGTTGCAAGCACAACAAGAAGAGTTGATTGCACAACAAGAAGAGTTGCAGGCACAGCAACAAGAGCTAGAAGAAATTCTAGAACAGACACAACAGAACGAACAACATCTCGCGTATCGGAATGAATTGACGGAGACGTTGGCGTCACGTGATTCGCTTACAGCCTATCCTGAAATCATCGAGAAACTGGTCACGATTACAGATTCGGAGGTCGGTGCACTCGTCTTTGTGGATGAGTCCGGCACGTATCGTGTGACGAGCCACGGTTTGAACGACACGTTGTCTCGTCAGTTACTCGATAGCGAAAATTCTGTATTGACGCGCGCGATGACATTGAAGACGACGGTACATTCGTCGAAACAAGTCGCAAGCGACCATCCGCTCCCGTATCCGTACTATATGTTTGAGACCGCGGTACCGGTCCATGATCCGGCAGATGATTCAATCATCGCGTTCATCTATCTGGTCCGATACAAAGATCGCTTCACCCAAACACAAATGGGCGACATCATGTCATTTGCTCGTCAACTCTCACTTTCTCTCTTACGGATGCGTCTATTTGAAGAGATGAAGCGTGAGAAAGGCAAGACAGAGCGAATTCTCGATTCGATTCGAGAAGCGGTCGTCTACATCGACCATTCGACGAATGATGTGTTCGTCAACCGTCCACTCTATGAGATGTTCCCTGAGTTAAGTGACGTCAGTTCACAGGACCTCGAAGAAGAAACGTGGGAAGAATGGCGCAATCGCCTAGTTGAAACGGTCGATCAGGCGGAGGACTTCACAAAGTATACGAATCGCCTATTCACCGAAGATTTCCCACATGACAGTGTCAGCTTCTCAATCCGTAAAGGCGAAATGAACTTGCAGATGTATGCGGAACGCATCATTGTAGGTGGACTTTCAAAAGGTACGCTTCTCGTCTTCCGTGATATCACGAGTGAAACAGAGGCGGAGCGATTGAAGAGTGAGTTTATCTCAACGATTTCGCATGAACTGCGTACGCCGCTCTCGTCCATCTATGGATTCACTGAACTGATGGTCAAGAAACAGTTGCCGAATGAAAAACAGGCTAAATACTTGGAGACCATTCACTCCGAGACGGAGCGTCTGACACATCTCGTCAACGACTTCCTCGATGTGCAGCGAATGGAGTCCGGTAGCCAAATGTACGACCGGGAACAGCTTGATATCGAGCCGGTCGTCCGAGACATGTTGACGTTCTATGAGGCATCGTCATTGAAACATGAATTCGAATTGATTGCGGATGATGCACGTCCATATGAATTATTCGTCGATTGCCAGAAGTTCAAACAGTTGATGAGTAATCTATTGTCGAACGCCGTGAAGTATTCTCCAAGAGGTGGAAAAATCACGGTCGAACTTGCGCATCACGAGCAAATCGTGTCCATTAAAGTGAAGGACGAAGGAATCGGGATTCCAAGTGACGCGCTCGATCGCTTATTTGATAAGTTTTATCGTGTCGACAACTCCGACAGTCGTGAAATCGGCGGTACGGGGCTCGGATTACCGATTTGTCAAGAAATCGTCCGTGGTCACAACGGCCAAATCCATGTAGAATCGATTCAGCATGAGGGCTCGACGTTCATCGTTGAAATCCCAAGCTATGAGTACGCTGTCCAAGAGGCAGAGACGACTCCTGTATAATGTATGGGCCATCCCTTGAGGATGGCTCATTTTTTAGAATCGTTCGCTTGACCAATCGGGAGAGAGTTCGTGTACAATGAAGACTGTACAACATCATAAAGGGGGGCATTTGAATGCCACTGATTGCATTCTTGCACACGCACGTTACGAGCTGGATTTTGTTACTTATTTTGTTTGCCGTGGCCTATATCGGTTATAAGAACGGCAACAAGAGTGGAAAGATCGCACATATGGCGTTTCGACTCATGTTACTCATCGCATTCGGAACAGGACTTTATCTCTACCTTCAGTTGAATGGTGGCGGGACATTCTATCACGTGAAAATCACGGTCGGTTTATTAACTTTGATCTTCGGTGAGATGACGCTCGTCAAAGTCAAAAAGAAAAAACCGTCAAACGGACTATTTGGCGGGTTTATCGTCTTGGCGCTCATTACGATTTTCATCGGCTATGCATTGCCTTATGGACAATCTTTCTTCAACAGCTTTATTCAATAAGACGTTCCCACTTCGCACACCGAAGTGGGATTTTTTTGTTTGTACACAAATTATTAGGGGAAAATAAAAAAATCAGTAATTACGACGATGAGGTGAAACGATGGATCAACAGATGATGGAATGGACACGAGTTTTACACGCGCGGAAATGGATGAAACAAACTGAATCATTTTTACCCTTATGGCACGGCTATATCGGCTACAAGTTCGGACTATTCGATGCGCTTCAAGGTGGCGCGAGCATGGCGGAGATGAATTTACGTCTAAAACGCCCATTGACACAACTTGCGCTAGAGCGTTGGTTAGAAGTCGGGGTCGCCGTCCGTCATTTGAAAAAGAGAGGCTGGCGCTACTATCCGACGCGTGGATTAAAATATCAATTATCCGGTAACGATGAACGGAGCATCGGGTTCATGCTTCAAGAAATGATGGAGCTTCATATCCCCGCGTTAATCGCTTATCCGGAATTTCTAGAGTCTGGGAAGCAAAAGACGTTTGATGGAGCTGAACACGGTCAAGTCGTCGCGAAGACATCGACACTCGTCGAAACGGTCGCATTTCCAATCGTGCAACAACTTTTACGACAGGCAAATGTCGAATCGATGCTCGATATTGGATGTGGGCACGGCGGCTACTTACGTAAACTCCAAGCGCTCGAACCGAGTTGGGAACTGACAGGCATCGATTTAGAGGAAGAGGTAATCGAAGAGGCACGCTCGCGAGACGAGAGTGGTGACATTCATTTCGAAGTAGCTGACTTCATGAACTGGGAAACAGAAGAGCAATTCGATGCGGTGATGATGAACAATATGCTGTATTACTTCTCACCAGAAGAACGTATCAAGTTGCTTGAGAGACTACGGGAGCGTTTAGAAGAAAAGGGTATCGCCATTCTCGTGACCCCGCTCGCCGAAACAGCGCTCGGTGGACGATTCGCTTCCGCGTTCAATGCGTTTATGACACTCCACGATAATCTGTACCCGCTTCCGACCATTCCACGATTGCGCCGGCAGATGCAAGAAGTAGGTTTTGATCAAATCCGCTTCATCCCATTCATTCCGGAAGGTTCTTGGTATATCGTCATCGCTGAGCGAGGGAAGACGAACCTGCTCAATCAACCGATTCAAAATTGAACTTGTCTCCCGTCATTCCTATAATGATAGAGAAGCATAAGAGACTATTCACATAGGGAGTTGTTGAGTGTGTCGAAACAAAGAGTTGCCGTTATTGGGGCAGGACCAGGTGGATTGGCTACAGCGATGCTACTGGCGCATCGTGGTGTAGACGTCACCGTATTTGAGAAACAACCGTTTGTAGGCGGAAGAACGTCGCGCTTAGAAGTAGGTGAATTTGCGTTCGACCGAGGGCCTACGTTTTTGAATATGCCTTATATTTTAGAAGAAATTTTTGAAGAGACAGGGCGTAATCTGCATGATTATGTCGAGATGAAGCAGTTGGAGCCGATGTATGATTTGTACTTCGACCGTGGGACGCGTCAACTCTCGATGACAACAGATCGTGATCAGATGTATCGCGCCATCGAAGAACAATTTCCAGGGAATGGCGAAGGTTACGAACGGTTCATGAGTGAACAGGCGATCAAACTGTCTAAATTGATGCCTGTGCTTCAGACCGCACATGACAAGCTTACCGACTATGTCTCGTTGCGCGTGCTCAAGGCGCTACCGTTCCTCTCGATCGGTAAATCGCTTTATGACGTCTTGTCCGAGTACTTCACGAGCGAAGAGTTGAAGTATGCGTTCACGTTTCAGGCTAAATATTTGGGGATGTCCGCTTGGGAATGTCCGGGTGGATTCTCCATTCTATCTTACATGGAACACGCCTACGGAGTGCATCACCCGATCGGCGGAGTGAACCAGCTATGTCATGCGATGGCGAAAGTGATTGAAGAAGAGGGAGGCGTCATTCGTTTAGGCGAACCGGTAGAACGTCTTCTCATGGATGGTCGGAACGTGACGGGTCTCGTGTCCGGAAGTGTCCATTATGCGTTTGATGAAGTCGTGATTGGTGCGGACTTCGCACATGCGATGACGTCGCTCGTTCCAGACGGTAAACTAACGAAGTGGAGTCCGACTCAACTCAAGAAGAAGCATTACTCGTGCTCGACATTCATGCTTTATCTCGGGCTCGATCACATCTACGAAGATGTGGCGCATCACTCGATTCACTTCGCGGACGATTATGAATTGAATGTCAAAGAGATGACACAAGAATTGAAATTGAGCGAGGACTTCTCGTTTTATGTACAGAATGCCTCACGCATCGACCCGACACTTGCGCCTCCTGGCAAGTCATCGCTTTACGTTCTCGTACCGGTGCCGAACAATTTATCTGGCCTCCCGTGGGAGACGTTACAAGCGACCATGACAGAGCGCGTTCTCGACGCGCTTGAGACACGTTCCCCTTACCGAAACATCCGTCAACACATCGAGGTGATGGAGGCGTTGACGCCTGAGGACTGGGAAGCGTTTGGTGTATATGAAGGTGCAACGTTCAATCTAGGGCACAACTTATCGCAGATGATGTATTTCCGCCCGCATAACCAATTCGAAGAGCTCGATAACGTCTGGCTCGTCGGCGGTGGGACCCACCCAGGAAGTGGGCTGCCGACCATCTTTGAATCAGCGCGGATCACGACGAACCTTTTGCGTGACCGTGCAGGTGTCGGCCGATGAATATTAGCTTTGTCGGAGCAGGGGTCGGTACACTATATGCCGCCCTCTTATTGACGAAACGCAATCCGTCACTTCAAATCACGATTTATGAGAAAGAGGACCGGGTCGGTGGACGCTTGAACTACGTGGAATTCGATAATGGGGCGAAAGTCGATGAAGGTCCAACCATTGTCTTATTGCCGAGTAAACTGAAGCAACAATTGATTGAGGCGGGTCTTCCTGAACATGAAGTGGAGTTGATTGAAGTCGATCCACTTTACCGCTTACGTTATCAAGACGGGACATCATTCTATAAATATCGGGAAATCGAGAGACAGGCGGAAGAAATCGAACGAACTTTCGGCGAAGGAGATGCCTTCCGTCAGTACATGTCCCAAAAGAAAGAAGAGTATCGGATTGGCTTCGATACGTTTTTAGATCGTAGTTATGCCTCGAAAGCGGAGTTGTTCGAGCCTAAACTGCTTCTCCTTCTCATGCGGTTAAAAGCATATGAGACGGCTCATGCGAATATGAAACGCTTCTTTGAAGACGAACGTTTACGTGTCGCCTATAGTTTACAAACGCTCTATATCGGCGGAAATCCTTATGCCACTCCTTCGTTATATGGACTCATTCCTTATCGTGAACAAGAAGAAGGAGTCTGGTATGTAAAAGGAGGATATTTTTCGCTAGCGACGAAAATGGAACAAGAGTTGAAGCGTCGAGGTGTTCATTTCGAGATGAATGCTACCGTCAATCGTGTCCATGTCACGGACGGGGTGGCCAATGGAGTCACGGTAAATGACGAATATGTACCGTATGATGCAGTCGTCGTGAACGGTGATTTTCCACTCATGGAGCGCCTGATTGATGGTGTGACGCCAAAGACGTATGAACCGTCAAGCGGTACGTTACTTCTTTATTTCGCCGTCAACGGCGAACTCGACTTACCGATTCACCAATTCGATTTACCGAATGATTTTGAAGGATCGATGCGTACGATCTTTGAGGATGGTAAACTAAGTGAGTATCCAGCGATGTACACCTTTAATCCATCGCGAATGGATGTAACCCTCGCGCCAGAAGGAACGAGTGTATTATATGTTCTTGTCCCGGTTCCTCGAAAATTGGAACGAGAAGACTTTGAGGCACAAGGGACAATCGAACACCTATTAGGAAGAATCGAGGCATTCATGCCTGATTTCCGTGAACGCGTCATCGAGATGAAAGTCCGGACACCGATGGATGCTGAGCGATTCGGATTGTTCGAAGGAGGAAGTTTTGGGATTGCACCAAAGTTATCTCAGTCAGCCGCCTTCAAACCACAAGCGAGACCATTCCCGAAAATCGAACGCCTCTATGCGGTGGGCGCATCCGTCCATCCATGCGGTGGCGTCCCCATCGTTATGATTGGGTCGCAATTACTTGTGAAAAAAATGGAAGAAGAAATGGGGGCAATGCATCGTGACGACACAAGAAGCGTATCGTCAATGTGAGGAAATCATGAAGAAGGGCTCGTTAACCTTTTACCGGGCCTTCTCTTTGCTCTCAAAACCAGACCGTCAAGCGGTCATGGCAGTATATACGTTCTGTCGCACCCTCGATGATGCGGTCGATGAATCAGACCGTCCAGAAGAGAGTTTGGCAGCATTTTTGCATGACTTCGACCGCTTTTTAGCTGGTTACGACCAAGATGAAGCACTATGGGTTGCCCTTCGTGATGTGTGGAAACGTTATGACATGGACGTCGAACCATTTTTTGAATTGGCGGAAGGGATGAAATGGGACTTACATAAGTCGCGGTATGAAACGCTCGAAGAGACCGAGCAGTATAGCTATTATGCAGCGAGCACGGTCGGTCTGATGCTGCTCCCGATCCTTGTCCCAAATCAGGACGCTGCGACGACACGTCAGCTAAGGCAAGGCGCCATCGACCTTGGCATTGCGATGCAACTGACCAATATTTTACGTGATGTCGGTGAAGATTTGAATCGAGACCGCATCTATTTACCCCGTACGATGATGCGTCAGTACGGTGTGAGTGAAGCGATGTTACACCAACGAGAAGTGACCCCTGTCTTTATCGATCTATGGGAGGCGTTGGCGAATCGTGCAGAGTTCTTGTATGAACGGGCACGCAAAACCCATCATCTGTATCCACTCGCGAGTCGAAAGCCGGTACAAGCAGCGGCTCTTCTCTATGAAGGGATTCTTGATGCGGCACGTGCGAATCGACATGACGTCTTCACAAAGCGGGCATACGTATCGACCTTACAAAAAGGAAAGTTGTTGGCAAAACTATAAGCGATTCGATTCCCTGTAGACGCTCGATGGCGTCTACAGTTTTTTGCGTACAAAAAAACCACTTTTGGCGGGGGACCAAAAGTGGCGTAAGCGTTATGTGATTCATTCATCGGGGAAACGAATGAATCGGTTTGTGATGAAGCCCTAAAGATGTGCCGGGATTCATGGGGAATGAATCAGTTGGGACATCTTCGTCGAAACAGGATGCTTGATGGACTAAGGGGGAACATCATACGCAAGCTGTCTCAACTACGGGATACGAGTGGGGAAACTCGCTCATCACTTTTTCTCGGGTGTGACAAGTTCAAAACGCGATGAGGCTCGGGGAAGCCATTCGATCGCTACAGGTGTAACAAACGCTACATAACTGCTTGAACTCGAATATGATATTATCACGTCTTTCAATTGTCGACAAGTGTCGAAACTCGCGTTCACAAAATGTTCATATTGTCAGAGGTATGTCCTCTAACATCGATCGTGCAGCGAATTGTCCTGAAAGCGTCACCATCGGACTGCCACCGCCAGGATGAGTCGAACCGCCAGCGAACCAGATGTTCGATACATCTGTCGATCGCGGTGCAGGTCTAAAAAATGCCCCTTTTTTCGAGTTGGCCGACGTGCCATAAAGTGCGCCATAATACGCATAAAAATCGCGAGTCAAATCTTGTGGGGTCACCCGCTTATGGTAGAGCACCTCTTCTTCTTCCCAATCCACACCGAACATACGTAATCGTCTGCGAATCAAATGCTCATACGTATCTGCATCAATTTCGGTCAGATGTGCCGGAGCATTGACGAGGATGAACAGGTTGTCTCCTGCCTCGCCCATCGACGGATCGGTTGCGGATGAATTCGAAATATAGATTGTCGGTTCGTCTGCATAACGTTCTTCTTGGAAAAGTGCTTTAAATTCCCTTTCATAGTCGTCTGAGAAATAGACGTTATGGTGTGCCAAATTCAATCGTTTGGACAATCCGACCATCATGACGAATGCGGAAATCGAAGGTTCGACGGTATCGCGTGTCGGGACTGGGAAAGATGGGCGGTCTTTCGCGTCAACGAGTCGCGGGTATTGCGTCAAGAGTTCACCGTTGAGAAGAACGGCATCACACGAGATGACTTCTTGGTCATCGACGACGACCTCATGTGCTTTTCCGTTCAATACATCAATTTTCGTCACTTCATGACCGAGTCGGAACGTCACTCCGAGTTCGCTCGCCCGTTTGGCGAACCCTTTTGCGATATTCCAGTTTCCACCTTTCGCAAAATAGACACCTTCATTCAATTCCAAATGTGCGATAAGGGCGAACGTACCTGGTGTCACGTATGGGCTGCTACCAATGTACGTCGCATAGCGGTCGAGCGCCTGAATAATGCGTGGGTCCTTGAAATACTTCTTGTGAAGGGCGTGCAAACTTTGAAGTGGATGCACTTTGACCATGTCCGCCCAAAGACCGGGATCCAACTTTGTGTCCATTTGTGTGAAGAAGCGCTTATTCGCAATGTCGAACAGCTTTTCCGCTTCATCTAGATAGGCACGCATCTGATTGTGTTTCAACTGGTCACCGGTCAAACGCCGTACTTCGACCTCAAGTTTTGCCCGATCGGCACTGAACGTGAAGGATGACCCGTCTGTGTAGTGGTTGACGGTATGTTGATCGAGCTTGATTAACTCAAAATAGTCATCCGGATTGGCCCCGCTATTTCGAATGACTGAACGAAATACATCCGGCATCGTGATCGTATTTGGACCAAAGTCGAACCGGTGACCGTCGGTTATAATGGGCATGAGTTTGCCACCGACATGTTGATTCTTTTCAATGACCGTGACGTCATAACCTCGTGCTGCGAGCGTGACGGCGGCGCTTAGTCCACCGAGACCAGCCCCAATCACTATGATTTGTTTCATACAATTGTCCCCCTTTAGACGTCTGCTTAGAAATAGTGACGACCTTTCCACGTGATGGGCAACCGTCTCCATTTACGAATGACGGCATTCCCGAGTAAGGTCAAGTAAGCGATTAAACTGAGTGGATGGTACCATGTACCGGACCCATTTGATTTCAGATCGACAGCGAGACGCGCGAGGAGCACGAAAATCGCTGCGCTAATCGTCTGCCAACTCGGTGAAAAGATCCAAGCGAGCATAGCCGTCAACTGGATGCCGTAATATGTCATGAAGTACAAGGCGAGTCCTACTGATTCATTCATTCCCTTGAATACGTTCTTTGAAAACCCGGTCCACACTTCTTCATTCGTTTCATACATGTCGCAGGAGATGAACGGGGAGACTTGAACGAGTGACGTGACTTTTTGATGACGTTTGAACGTTCGACATAAATCGATATCATCAATCAACGACGTTCGAATAGCAGCATGTCCGCCAACTTCCTCGTAGCTGTTCCGCTCGACGAGTACGTTCATGCCATTCGCCGCGGCAAATGCGGGGTGTTTCACTTTACGCCAAAACAAAGGCAGATGTTGGGCGATGAGCACGTGTTGCATCGGAATCAACAATTTCCCGAGAAATGTGGATGTCGGAAATTGAGGGAAACCTGATAAAAAGACGGCCTGCTCTCGAGCGAGCGTGGCATGCATGCGGGCGATAAAACTCGAATCGATCGTGACGTCCGCATCTAAAAAGAGAAGATACGGTTCAGTCGTGCGTGATGCTAGTTGATGACAAGCATGAACTTTTCCGGCCCAGTCATGGGGCAAAGGAACACCTTGGATGACGGTAAAACGGGTATCGCTCCCAATTGCATGATTCAATTTTTCATATGTATCATCTTCAGAGCGGTCCTCGTAGATATAAACATGAGTCCCATCCGGTATCGCCTGCTTTAAATTTGAAATCAGTCGATCGACGTGACGCGACTCATTGCGCATCGGGATGCAGACGGCTGTCGCCGGTGTGCGTCCTGGGTCGGCGAGCGGTCTCAAGAACGAAAGATTGATTAGGGTAAAGATAAACATCGAGAGGGTGAGCAGCCATAAGATCATGAACGTCCCCTCCCAAGTCGGAACATTGTTTCTGTCCATTCAGCAAGATTACGACGTGGTCGAAAGAGCGGAACATAGGCATCAGACCGAATGATGGCGTCTTGTCGCACGTCGTCATAGAGCGCCTCGAGTGCTTGCGCGATTTCCTGCTTCTGAGCTCGTCGTGTCATCGACGTCACGACTACTGTTCGAAAGCGGACATATACAAGGGGTTCCGCATGGTTCTCAAACGAATAGTACATGGCGCATAATTGGACGGGGCGGTCGTTCAGTAACAACGTTGCGCCAGACTCGATTTCGACAGGTCGAAGTTCCTGTGGCATCTCTTGTCCTTGAGGGAACATCCAGACGGATTTCCCGGACGCGAGCAATTCATTCGCATAAGCCAGTGAGACCCGTACATCGGAGAGACTTCCTTTTTTCACCGAGAAGGCACCGAGGTGTCGAAAGAACGGGAAGCGACGTAGTCCATCCTCATCCATCAACACATGAATATCGTGACGTAAAAAATGTTCATTGATCATATACATGATGAGACCGTCCCACCACGCGCTATGTGTACTTAAAAATAATCCGGGGGTCGGAACGTCGTCCGTTCGGATATAAATGTTATGGAAGGTGGGACGTATTTGACGTTCCCGCACGAACGTCGAGAACAGGTTATTGAACCATTTTTTTTTGTGTGACTCGATCATCGCGCCCCCTCCTTTCAAGTAGAATCACTCCGGATGTGAGGATGCTGAGGAGCCCGATGCCATAGAGACCTGCATTGACAGCCGTGACACCGAAGAGTGCGTGAAGCATGACGAACAAATAGACGCCGTGCCGGATGAACAAGGAATCAACAGCGCGTTCGTGACGCTGTAACAACCATGAGAAAATAAGGGATAACCCGAACCAACCGATAAAGTTTTGTGTCGGGATATCATAGTATAAGCCGTCATTCGCCCATTCCCAGTAGCCTTTCACGTTTGCCGCTACGGGATCGATTGCCATATCGAGCCATACGGCGAGAATCGGAACGAGCCATAAAATATTGTGGCGGAATGTGAAGAGACGGGCAACGGCAAAACTAGAGCCAATCACGGCAAGCCACGCCGCACCGATTGTGACAGGAACTCCAAAAACTGTCGGACCGAACGCTTCAGCATAAACGTATTCACTGAACGGGAATCCCGTCTTTACGCCGAATGTCTCCACAGCGATTGAACCGAAGAAAATAAACGGAACAATCCAAGCTCCTTGTCGAATCCCTTGATAAAGAATCGTTCCACCAATCGCCCCGGCTAGCCATAAAAAGACGGGGTTTGCCCACTCGAGCCAAGGCGGAAGCAGGTCGAATCCAACTAAAATCAACCCAATGAAATACCAAACAATAAACCATTTCCAAATAAACGGATACACTTTCATTCCATCACCTCTTCTTTCATTCTAAAGCTCATCGAAGTCTTCGTCTAACAAATGCATGTACAAAAAAGAGCCTCGCTGAACGAGACTCTCAATTGGCCATCCGTTTTCGTCTTTTCACGAACGAAAAGGCGATGAATAAGACATAGAACGGGATGGCGATGAACCAAAATGTCGGCCATTCTTTCCAACGTGCGAACATCATATACGTCACATAGACGAGACTGATGGTAATGATGAACGAGTGACGTGGCAATGGTACATCTTTAAAACTCGGGATGCGAACACGGCTGACCATCAACAAGGCGAGCCCTGTGAAAAAAATCGGTGTCAACAGTTCACTGACGCGGTCACCGAACGTTGTGATGACAGCGAGAAGTCCCCCGGCGGCCGTGATCGGGACACCAGAGAAGTAACTCGCTGCAACGTTTGTCGCTGATAAATTGAAGCGAGCCAGACGATAGGCGCCGAATAGCGGGAAAAGTGCCGCAAAAAACAATCCATAATTGCCGTAATCAATAAAGAAGGTGTAATAAGCGAGCATCGCCGGTGCGACCCCGAACGTGACGATGTCAGCGAGTGAGTCCAATTCTTTTCCAAAATCGCCAGCGACCCCGAGCATACGGGCGAGGCGCCCGTCTAAACTGTCGAGCATCATCGCGATGATGATTAACAGTGTGGCGTTTGAGAAGTCACCACGTGCGGCGTAGACGATGGCGACGACACCACAAAATAAATTTCCGAACGTAAAGGAGTTTGGGACCCACGAACGGATACGTTCTTTCCACATAATTTTGCCCCCAGTAAGGTCATTGGCTGAACCAGTGCCCGTTTGTAAATTGCAGTAAATCTTCAGGTGTTAATTCGATTTGATAGCCGCGTTTTCCAGCAGAAATGGTGATTGTCTCTCTGTCTTGAGCTGCTTCGTGCAGATAGACAGGGAACGGCTTCTTCGCCCCAATCGGAGAGACTCCTCCTCGAATATAACCGGTCAATGTCTCGAGCTCTTTCATCGGGACGGTCGATGCTTTCTTCGCCCCCCAAGCTTTAGCGGCTGCTTTTAAATCGATGTCACGCTCTCCAGAGATGAGAAAGAAGGCATATTGCTTTTTCTCGTTCATGAGACAAATCGTTTTATACAGTTCGTCGAGCGGTTTATTCAATGTCATCGCCACATGTTTAGCTGAGACATCGGTGTCATCAACTTCATACGTATGATAGGTGAACGGAATCTTCTTCTGTTTCAGTTGCCGAGCGGCGTTTGTCAGTTGCATCTGACTCATCCTTTCGTGACCGACTCCTTTTAGAATAGCAAATCAACCAACTTCCCGGCAATTGAACTTCAAAAAACTTTTCAGTAAAGGAAGGAGTTTGAAGCAATGACGAAGAAATGAACAATGATTCATTTTGAAGGGGGAATGGAAGTGGAGACGATTCAATTGACGACACACAATGGGGTAGGGTGGTTGAAACTGAACCGACCTGAAAAGCTAAACGCCTTGAACGAGACGTTGCTTCGTGAAATGAAAACGGCAATCGACACATTTGAACAGGACGACGCCGTTCGCGTCATCGTCCTTGTCGGTGAGGGACGAGCGTTCTCATCCGGACAAGATTTAACGATCGAGAGCGATGCGGACTATGGGGAATATTTAGAAGACGTGTATCATCCGCTCGTACGTGCACTTTTCTCGAGTCGTAAACCGCTCATCGCAGGGATTCACGGTGTCGTGGCTGGAGCAGGGCTCAGCTTGGCACTCGCGGCAGACGTTCGAATCGTCGCCAAGTCGACGAAGTTCAGCTCGGCGTTCATTAAAATCGGGTTGGTCGCGGATGCGGGCGGTCCATATCACCTGCGTCGACTCATGCGCGACGACCTTGCGTTAGATTGGCTCTGGAGTGGCAGTACGATTGACTCGGAGGCCGCGCGTTCATTCGGGCTCGTCACCGAGCTCGTGGAAGATGCGATGTATACGGAGCGATTGACTTCATATGCGGAGACACTCGCTGCGAAATCACCGGTCGCTGTTCAAGGGATGAAGGCGCTCATGCGAGCCGCTTCATTTGAGGATGGATTGAATGAAGAAATCGAATGGCAACGGAAGTGTGGGGACACGGACGTGCACCGTCAAGCGATGCAGGCATTCTTGATGAAATAAAAAAAGCGGCCGCGGCCGCTTTTTTTACGTGGTTGATTTTGCTTCGAACTGGAAGCCTTTTTGTTGCCACGTCCCGTATTTCCAACGACGGAACGCGAAGAATCCGCGGAACCACTCATCGAGGGAGAAGGCGAGCCAAATCCCAAGGATACCGAGCCCCATTTGAAGACCGAACAAGTAGCTGAACGCCACGGCGACACCCCACATCGAGGCGATCCCGATCATGACCGGGAAGCGGACGTCCCCGACAGACTTCAACGACCCCATCAAGACGATGTTCATGGCGCGACCCGGCTCTAAAATGAGCGTCGCCCATAAAATGGGCACACCGACCGCGATGATGTCAGGGTTTGACGTGAAGAGACCGAGTAGCGATTCGCTGAACACCGCTAAACCGAGAGAGGCGACGAACGAAGCGAACATGGCAATCTTCAAGGTCTTGACGGCACGATGATAGGCTTCTTTAAAACGTTTCCCTCCAATATCCCGTGCGATCAAAAGCTGGGTCCCTTGCGCGACGGCGACGGTGAACAAGAAGGCAAGCATCGACAAGTTCATCACGTACACCCGAGCAGCAAGGGAAGCCTCGCCCATCGTCGCGATAAATCCAGTGATGATAATTTGGGATGCCTGATACGACAAGTTCTCCCCGGCAGAAGGAACACCGATTTGAAGGAGTGACTGGATGTCGTCTTTCTTCGGACGAATCACTTCTTTTAACGGGAAGCGGATCATGAGCTTCCGTTTGACGAGCCAGAACAAGAGAACCATAGCGGCGAATCGTGCGATCACGATGGCCCAAGCGACACCGGCAACGCCTGTGACCGGAAGGCCAAACCAGCCGGTAACGGCAAAAATGGCACCGACGGCGGTGATGATATCAATCAGAAGCGTCGCGAGCATGGCGTGTTTCGTCATCCCGTGACTCCGGAGGATCGAACTGAGCGCCATGATGAGTGCTTCGGTGAATAACGACAAGCCGACGATTTGCAGGAACAACAACCCGTGTGCAAACAGTTCGTCCGATAGACCGAACAGGCGTAAGAACGTTTCGCCGAACAAGAAGATGACGCCGACCATGATTGCACCGAGCCACATGTTCAAACTGACGGCGGAGCGGGCGAAGTCACGACTCTTCTTCATGCGCCCAGCCCCGATGGCCTGACCGATCAAAATGGTCGCCCCGACAGACGTCACACTAAAGACGATCAAGAACACGTTTAAGATTTGGTTGGCAACCCCGACGGCCGAGGCGGCGGCGTCTGAGTAGTGAGCGAGCATCAATGTGGCGATGATCCCGGTTCCCATATGGAGGGCAAGTTCGATGAAAATCGGCCACGACAGTTTGAACAGGGTGAGCTGTTCCGTTTGTTTCGTCTGCATGTAGTGTATTCTCCCTTTTCTCTATAATTCTTTCTGTTAACTATTTGTTTTATAAAAATGTCAAAGGTCATCTTACTCCTTATGAAATGAAAAAGAAAGGGGTTTGCTAAATTATTTTCAACAAAAAAATCACCCGAAGAAATCAGGTGATTTTCGAATTTATTTCAATTTCAGAATAGCAGCACTAAATGGCGCCAGTTCGATTTCGAGTGAGTCGAGGTCGCGGTCATGCAAGAGGTCCGTGGCTGCTCCTGTATAACCGAGCGGATTCAGTTTCGAAGCAGAGTCTGAGTTGTTGAAGTAAACCAAGTATGTCTCATCTTTCGTACACCGCTCGATGATGACCGCATTGTTCGCATCGTCGACCAGGTTGAAGCGATACGAGCCGGCATTTGCGAGCACAGGGTGGTCCTTACGAAGCTGGATGAGCTTTTGGATGTAGCGGAAGAGGTTACGGTCTTCTTCGGCTTCATCCCATGGCATACAGCGACGGCAACCCGGGTCTTGTTCGCCTTCAAGTCCAATTTCGTCCCCGTAGTAAATACATGGGCTACCTGTATAAGTCAGCATCGACGTCATCAAGAGTTTGAACTTGCCTTTATGTCCTTTCGCCCGTGTCAACGCACGAGGTGTATCGTGCGAATCGATCAAGTTGAAGGTGACTTCGTTGACGTTCATCGTGTTCATCATCTCGACACGCGTCAGCTCGTTACGGAACTCCGAAGCGGTCGTCCGGTCGAGGGCGAAGTAGTTCAAGCTCGCATTCGTGAACGGGTAGTTCATGACGGCATCGAACTGGTCACCTTGTAACCAAGGCTGTGCGTCGTGCCAAATCTCCCCCAGGATGTAGGCTTCCGGGTTCGCATTTTTGACCGCCGTGCGGAAGTCACGCCAAAACGCATGGTCGACTTCGTTAGCGACGTCAAGACGCCACCCGTCGATACCGAATTCTTCGACCCAGTAACGGGCAACATCTAATAAGTAGGCTTTTAACTCTGGATGCTCTGTATTGATCTTCGGCATGTTCTTTTCGAATGCGAAGGTGTCGTAGTTCGGCTTCGGCTCTGTCGCAATCGGGAACTCGCGAAGATAGAACCAATCGCGATACTCAGAAGATGGCCCGTTCTCGACGACGTCTTGGAACCATGGGTGATGATATCCGACATGGTTGAAGACCGCGTCGAGCATGACTTTGATGCCGTTCTCGTGCAAGAGGTCGACCATCTCTTTAAATTTCTCTTTCGTCCCGAACTGCGGATCGATTTCCATATAGTCGAGCGTATCGTACTTATGGTTCGTCGTCGCTTTAAAGATCGGGCAGAAGTAGATGCCGGTGATCCCAAGTTCGACTAAATGATCGATATGGTCGATCACTCCTTGGAAGTCGCCACCGAAGAAGTTTGTCGTCGTCGGCTCTGTCGAGTTCCATGGGAGCGTCTCTTCAGGATTGAGTGAAGCATCGCCATTGGCGAAACGGTCCGGGAAGATTTGATACCAGACCGTATCCTTCACCCAGGACGGTGCATGGAAGATATCGATCGGGTTGATGAATGGGACACAGAAGTAGTAGCCCGTATCATCGAGCGGCTTCTCCTCGAACCATCCTTTTTCAGTGTAGACGGCCGTCTCTTGTCCATCATTCAAACGGAAACCGTAACGTAGACGTCGGAACGGCGGTTTGATGGCGATGAACCAATAGTCATAGGCGTCGTCAAATCCGATCTTCTCCATTGGAGTCTCGTATGTACGCCAGTAGCTCGGCTTGTCCGGATCGAAGTTCCACATGGCTGGGTCTTCAGCGTGCCAATCATATGGGTCGTTCCAAATCAAATCGACCGACTCGATATCGCCTCGCTTCGTATGGAAACGAATATGGATCGTCTCACGATCATATTTGTAGACGAACGGGGACATGGCACGATGATAAATCGCTTCTTTCATCATAAGGAAAACATTCCTTTCTTTATAGGGGATGACATCATTTTACAACATCGGGAATCCATGAGAACAGATGTTGCGAAAACGTTTGCTCAAGCAAAGGTTAATAAAGCGTTTACATTTTGTCAATTGCTGAAACGCATAAAAAGTGAAGATTTAAGAACAAACATTTGAAAATTACATAAATGGGTCAACAGACGTAAAAAAAGTGTAAAAAAAGACTTGTAAAACGCTTTCACAACTGTATAATAAAAATTGAGGTGAGGATGCAAACGTTTTCACTACCGTGTCAATTTCGTAGCGGAGTTTTAAAATTGACGTGGTCGTGCGATTGCGCAAATCTGACCATACTATTTCCTTGGGGAGGTTTTTCATCATGAAGATGAAAAAAATGGTAGCAGGACTTTCAACAGCAGTATTCGCATTCGGTGCACTTGCTGCATGTGGTGGCGGAACGGACAACGGATCTTCTAACGAAGGTGGTTCTTCAAGCGAGAACAAACCTGAAAAGATCGTCATCTGGGAAGACATCGAAAAGTCTGAAACAACGAAAGAAGTTGCGAAGGCGTTCGAAGAAGAGCATGGCGTAAAAGTTGAAGTTGTCGAAGTACAGATGACAGACCAAAAAGACAAGCTTGCGCTTGACGGTCCAGCTGGAAAAGGTCCAGACATCGTGCTCGTACCACACGACCAAATCGGTACAATCGCAGACCAAGGTCATTTGGCTCCAATCGCGGACGAAGGATCACTTGACGCGTTCACAGACGCTGCGAAATCAGCTGTCATGTTCGATGGTCAAGCTTACGGATATCCAAAATCAGTTGAGACACCAGTTCTCATGTACAACAAAGACTTGATGGCTGAAGCTCCAGCATCTATGGACGACCTTTACAAGTTGTCAAACGATGTGAAAGCTGACGGACAGTACGGTTTCCTCGGACTTTGGGATAACTTCTACTTCGCACACGGTGTTGTCGCTGGATTCGGCGGATACGTGTTCAAAGAAGACGGTGGTGCACTCGACCCAGCGGATATCGGTTTGAACAACGAAGGTGCAGTTGAAGGATTCGAATACATCGGTAAATGGTACGAAGAAGGCCTCTTCCCTAAAGGGTTGATCGGTGAGTCTGGTGGCCAAGCGATGGACCAACTCTTCACTGAGAAGAAAGCTCATTCAGTCATGAACGGACCATGGGCTGTGGCTGGTTACACAGATGCAGGCGTGAACCTCGGAGCGGCTCCAATGCCAACACTTCCGAACGGTGAGCCAATCAAGACGTTCATGGGTGTGAAAACATATGCCCTTTCAGCTTACACAGAAAACCAAGAGTGGGCTGAAATGTTCCTTCAAGAGTTGACGAATGAAGAAAACGCATTGGCAATGTTTGAAGCATACAACGAGATCCCACCAGTAGCAGCACTCGAGTCGAACGAGACAATCACGTCGAACGAAGTTGCGAAAGCGGTATTCGACCAAGCAACAAACGCAATCCCAATGCCGAACATTCCTGAAATGGGACAAGTTTGGGAGCCAATGGCTCAAGCGCTTCAGCTTGTAGCAACTGGTAAACAAGATGCACAAAAATCTGCAGATGATGCAGTGAAAGTCATCGAACAACAAATCCAAGCGAACAACCAATAAGGAATTGAGATGACGGGGTACGCCACATGGCGTTCCCCCTCATTTTCTAGCATTGAGCAAACGTTTGCTTGATTGATTTGCTCAAATCGAAAGGAGAAACTGAGGATGGCTGCAATTGCGAACCCTAAATCACCGGACCAACGCCCGGACAAGCCTACAAACCATGCTCGGAACGCGGGACTACTTTCCATCATTCCGGGACTCGGACAGTTATACAACAAACAATACGCGAAGGCGGTAGCGTTCTTTATCGTCGTCGTATCTTATTTTGCCGTAAACTATGATCTATTTTTCAAAGGGGCGGGCGCCGGACCAGGTGACCGTGGAGGACTTTGGGGATTGATCACGCTTGGTGAAGTGCCAGGACCTCGTAACGACCACTCCATCTTCTTGATGGTCGAGGGGATTGTCGCGTTAATTTTACTTTTCTTCGGAATCGCGTTCTATGTTTGGAACATTCGTGACGCCTATCGTGTCGGTCGCGCTCGTGATCAGCATCTAAACCTTCCATCGTTCCAAATGCAACTTCGCAACTTGCGTGACCATGGATTCCCATACTTAATGTTAATCCCATCACTCATTTTGTTAGTGTTTACCGTTATTCTTCCATTGATTTTTACATTCTTGATCGCCTTCACGAACTATCGCTACAACAACGCACCACCAGCGAAACTCGTGGAATGGGTCGGATTCGAGAACTTTACACGTATTTTTGAAATCGATATCTTCCGTGACACGTTCGTCGGCGTACTCGGCTGGACGCTTGTCTGGACGGTCGCTTCAACGACAGGTGTCATCGCAATCGGGATCTTCCTTGCGGTACTCTTGAACCAAGAAGGACTTCGCTTCCGCCGTTTGTTCCGTTCGATCTTGATTCTTTCATGGGCGGTCCCAGCATTCATCACGATCTTGATCTTCCGCTCGATGTTCAACGAATCGTTCGGGGTGTTCAATACGACAATCTTGCCGGCACTCGGTCTTGACCCGGTCAACTGGATGACCGACCCGACAGCGACACGTACGGCACTCGTTCTCATTCAATGGTGGCTCGGCTTCCCGTTCATCATGACGCTCATGACGGGTGTGCTTCAGTCGATTCCTGGTGACTTGTATGAAGCGGCGACGATTGACGGAGCGACAATCTTTGACAAGTTCCGCTTGATCACATTGCCAATGCTCTTGTTCGCGACAGCACCGATCTTGATCACGCAGTTCACGTTCAACTTCAACAACTTCAACATCATCTATCTCTTTAATGGCGGTGGCCCTGCTGTACCTGGACAAACGGCCGGCGGTACCGACATCTTAATTTCTTGGATTTACAAATTGTCTCTCGGTGCCAACCCGCAATACGGACTTGCGGCTGCGATCACACTCATCCTGTCATTCTTCATCATGACACTTGCCGTGATCCAGTTCCGTCGGACAAAATCTTTCAAAGACGAGGATATGATCTGATATGAAAAAACAAAAACGAATCAATTTGGCGATCTCGTATGTCATCTTGACGCTTGCGTCGATCATCATTCTCTATCCGATGCTTTGGGTTGTCGGTACATCGTTCAACCCGGGGCGTACGATTACGTCAACGATTATTCCGTCGAACCCGACGTTTATTCACTACAAAAACTTGTTTGACCTAACGATTTCGGATTATAGTTTATGGTATGTGAACACGTTGAAAATCGCTTTCATCACGATGGCACTCTCCGTCGTCTTGGTGACGATTACCGGATACGTCTTCTCACGTTACCGCTTCGTCGGACGGAAGAACTCGCTCGTCTTGTTCCTCGTCCTTCAGATGGTGCCACAGTTCGTTGCGATCATCGCGATTTATGTATTGCTCAACATGCTCAACCTTCTTGACACACATACAGCGCTCATCTTGCTCTATGCGGGTGGTGCAATTCCGATGAACACGTACTTGGCGAAAGGGTACTTCGACACGATTCCGAAAGAACTTGACGAAGCAGCCCGCATGGATGGTGCCGGTCACCTCCGAATCTTCTGGCAAATCATCTTGCCGCTCGCGAAGCCGATTGTCGCAACGATTGCTCTCTTTAACTTCATGGGACCATTCAACGACTTTATCTTGGCATCGCTCGTCCTTCGTTCACCAGAGAAACAAACGTTGGCAGTTGGCCTTTACAACATGATTTCGAAACAGTTCGATAATAACTTCACGTTATTCGCGGCAGGTGCGGTTCTTTCGGCCCTTCCAATCGTTATCTTGTTCTTCATGTTCCAACGCTACTTCGTTTCTGGCCTCACAGCGGGTGGTACGAAAGGATAATACTCGTAAAAGGAGGAAGCGATATGAGGCGAGGCGTCGTGCTCGTGCTCCTGTCGCTTCTTTTGTTTCCGACCGTCGTCGGGGCAAAGGAAGCCGCTACTTGGGAACAAGAACGCATGTACTTTATTATGGTCGACCGATTTGTTGATGGGAATCCGGACAACAATGAACAGGTGGACAAAGATGATCCGAAAGCGTTTCACGGAGGCGATATCCGTGGGGTCATCGAGAAGCTCGATTATATCGAATCACTCGGCTTCACATCGATTTGGTTGACACCCGTTTTTGAAAATATGCCGGACGGCTATCACGGGTATTGGATTAAAGATTTTTATAACATCGACCCACAGTTTGGGACGAAAGAGGATTTACAGGAACTCGTTCAGGAAGCGCACAAGCGCGACATGAAAGTCATTCTCGACTTTGTCGTCAACCACGTCGGTCCGAACCACCCGTGGGTTAAAGAAAAGCCGGAATGGTTCCATGAACAGTTACCGATTGTATTTTGGAAAGACCAGGAGCAAGTCGAGACGCACTGGTTGTTCGACTTACCTGACTTCAAAACAGAGGATCCGGAAGTCAAATCGTATTTGATTGACGCGGCGAAGTACTGGATCGAAGAGACGGACATCGACGGCTATCGCCTCGATACGGTTCGTCACGTCGATAAAGCGTTCTGGAAAGACTTTGTCGAAGGTGTGCGGTCGGTCGACCCAGACTTTTACTTACTCGCCGAAGTGTTCGACCCAGACCCGCAATACGTCGCGCAATATGACGATCTCGGGTTCAACAGCATCACAAACTTTACGTTTTATGACCGGGTGTCGAAAACGATGACGCAACAGCAAGCGAACGTCGATGAGATTGACGTTGCCGCAAGCTATGCCGAAACGTTCTTCAACGACCCGAACCAGATGGCGACGTTCCTCGATAATCACGATGTCGAACGCTTCATGCATATGGCGGAACTCGGCGGTGTGGAATCAGCGGAACGACGATTACGCCTCGGGTTGTTCGCGCTTTATGCGTCACCTGGTATGCCGATCGTCTTCCAAGGAACAGAAAATGCGCAGACCGGTGGAACCGACCCGGCGAACCGTGTCATGACGGAATTCCCGGGAAATGAAGAGTTGCACGAATACGTCGCGACGATGAACCGCATGCGGGAAGAATATCCGGTCTTTGCGACAGGAGAGCAGCGCATGATCGCCTCAGAAGACGGGATGGCCGTCTTCGAACGGAAAGACGGAGATGACGTCGCGCTCTATGCGATCAACATGAATCGTGACGATCGGGAGATTGAGATCGATGTCAGTGAAATCGGGGAAGATACGAGACTTCGTGGTCTTTTATTCTCACAACTGGTCACAGATCAGCGTGGAACGTTTACAATTGAACTGTCTGGTGAAAGTGCGAACGCTTACATCGTTGAGGAATCTTCGGTCAATCCGTGGATGATGGGCTTGCTCGTCGTTACGATTCCGATTTTCTTGACTGGTTTGGTCATGTGGAAGCGCCGCAAATAAAGACATGAAACGCCGCAAGGCACGAATCGAACTCACGGAAGCAGGGGGAACACCATGCAAATCACAATCAAAGATGTGGCGAAGCACGCGAACGTCGCGCCGTCGACAGTCTCTCGCGTCATCGCCAACAGCCCAAGAATCAGTCAAAAGACAAAAGAACGGGTTAGAAGTTCCATGGAAGAGCTCGGGTATCATCCGAACATTCATGCGAGAAGTCTCGCTAACCGCTCGACGCAGTCGATTGGTCTCGTCATGCCGAGCGCGGCAACAAAGACGCTTCAAAACCCGTTCTTCCCGGAAGTGCTACGAGGAATTAGCACGAAGGCGCACCAGAATGGATACTCGCTTTATATGACGACCGGCGTGACAGAAGAAGAAGTTTTGTCCGGTGTGATCGAGATGGTACAAGGACGCCGTGTCGACGGTGTCATCGTTCTTTATTCACGTGAAGACGACCAAGTCGTCCAATACTTACGTCAAACGAAGTTTCCGTTCGTCGTGGTCGGGAAGCCGTTCGGGGACGCTTCTTCCATCACTTACGTCGATACGGACAACTATTTGGCTGGTCGTGAAGTGACGAAACATCTTTATAACTTAGGTCATCGTCGCATCGCCTTCATCGGGGGATCGGATAAACTCGCCGTCACACAAGATCGTCGGAACGGGTACGCGACGGCCCTCATGGAAGCAGGCATCCCGGTATGCGAAGATTACATCGCCCGGGCTGAATTCATGACGAAGGGCGGCGCGAAGGCCGTGCGTGAACTGTTACAAAATGAGGAACCACCGACAGCCGTCGTTGTCAGTGACGATATGATGGCACTCGGCGTCATCAGCACATTAAGCGAGATGGGGCTCAAAATCCCAGAGGACGTCGCGGTCGTCAGTTTCAATAACGTGTATATCGCGGAACATTCGAACCCGCCACTCACGTCGGTCGAAATTAACATCTTCGGTCTCGGTTTCGAGGCGACGAACTGTTTGATCGAACAAATCAGTGATAATGCACCCCCTTATGGGAAGCGTGTCATCGTGCCACATTATCTGGTCGTCCGCCAATCATGTGGGCAGAAGAAGAGTAAGGCGACCGAAACATTAGAATCGAATTCTTGATTGACCAGACGATTTCGCCAGAGCGGAGTCGTCTTTTGCATATCCTTTTGATTGAAGCCTCATGAAGTAGGGAACATCTTTTTCGAAAGAATCGAAATCGAAAGGATGGATAGAGATGAGTGAAAGACGATTTGTCGGAACATTCGACACAAAAGAAAGCCTATTGTCAAAAATTAGTGAGCTGAAAGAAAATGGCTACGATGAAGGGGAACTATTTGTCGTAACGGAGCGGGATGAAGCCGTTCACGTTCTTAAACGAGAGACGAACCTAAACGTAGAAGAAGGTGACACATCTTGGTTAGACAACCTCAATGGAGGGGGGAGCGGTGATCGAGATATGAAACAAGCGCTCACCGATTTAGGGATCGCGGACGACGAAATTGAACAGGCGCATTCTACAATCAAACAAGGGGGATATGCACTTGTCATCGACGAACCGGATACCGGATTCAATGATGGGCGAAGTGCGGTATTCGAGGGACACGAAGCGAATGCGGCGTTTGGTGAGAATCCGGAAAATGGACAGAAAGATTGATTGAAACTGTCTCGATGAGGGGCGGTTTTTTATGATTGTAAAATGTGATGAAAAAAAGAAATAAAAAGTTTTATGCAAACGATTGCATTCTCGTTTCAGTTGTGTAAAATGAAAGGTGAGATTAAATACAGCGCTTTCATAGACAAACGGTTGCATAAACTAGTTGTCCGACGAAGGTAGCCTTGTAGAGAAAAAGGAGTGGCAGACAGATGAAACGATTGTTTGCAGTCGATGAATGGAAAGTAACAGAGGAAGGTCTTCACCCGAAAGAGAACCGCCTTGCAGAATCCATCACATCGCTCGGGAACGGGCATATGGGGATGCGAGGAAACTTTGAGGAAGATTACTCGAATGATACGCACCAAGGATTCTACGTGGCGGGCGTCTACTACCCGGACAAAACACGTGTCGGTTGGTGGAAGAACGGATACCCTGAATACTTTGCCAAAGTGTTGAATGCGACAAACGTCATCGGTCTCCGCGTGGTCATCAATGGGACACCGGTCGACTTGGCGAAATGGGAAGTGAAAGATTTCACCCGTGAGCTCGACATGCAGCGTGGTGTCCTCACACGGACGTTCACCTTGATGAACGGGACAGAAGAGACGAAAGTGGAAGTCGTCCGCTTCTTCTCAATCGTGGATAAAGAAGTCTTAGCCATTCGTTACAACGTCACACCTGTCAACTACGAAGCAAAAATTGAGTTCACGCCATATTTAGATGGCGATGTCGTCAACGAAGACTCGAACTACGATGAGAAGTTCTGGCTTCCGGTCGACCGTGGTGTGGAAGAACGTTTCGCTTTCGTTACGACGAAGACGAAGAAACTCGACTGGCATGTCACGGCATCGATGATCGCGGACGTAGAAGGTGCTCGTTGTGAAGTGCTTGAAGCGACAGATTTGTTCGTTGCCAACAAGTTCACGGTCAACGTAGCTGCTGGTGAGACAGCGACAGCCTACAAATATGTGTCGGTCGTCACGAACCGCGACCACGAGATTGAAGCATTGCAGTCAGCTGGGATGACACGTGTCGAAGCGGCGTTCGAAAAAGGATTTGAGACACTTCTCGCTGAACAGACGGAAGCATGGCTCGCACGCTGGGAAGATGCGGATGTTCGTATCGATGGAGACATCGAAGCTCAACAAGGAATCCGTTTCAACATCTTCAACATGTATCAAACATATACAGGTGAAGACTCACGTCTTAACATCGGTCCAAAAGGATTCACAGGTGAGAAGTATGGCGGTGCGACGTATTGGGATACTGAAGCCTACTGCCTGCACTTCTATTTGGCGACAGCCAAACCAGAAGTCTCATGGAACTTGCTCAAGTACCGTCACAACCAATTGCCACAGGCGAAAGAGAATGCTGTGAAGAATGTCGGTATGGAAGGTGCGCTTTATCCGATGGTCACAATGAACGGGGAAGAGTGTCACAACGAGTGGGAAATCACGCATGAAGAGATTCACCGTAACGGTGCGATTGCCCATGCGATCTTCAACTACACGAACTTCACAGGCGACAAGTCGTACCTTGGACAATACGGATTGGAAGTATTGGTCGAGATCTCGCGTTACTGGGCTAGCCGCGTCAACTTTGTCCCGCACAAAGACGTGTATATGATCCTAGGCGTCACAGGTCCGAACGAATATGACAACAACGTCAACAACAACTGGTATACGAACTTGATCGCCGCATGGACGCTCGAATATACGCAAGAAGTGTACAACTACTTGAAAGAGGCAGAACCTGCACGTCTCGAAGAGCTCGTATCGACACTCGGCATCACGGATGCTGAACTTGCGAAGTGGGCAGACATCCAAACGAAGATGTACTATCCAAAAGATGATCTCGTTCCAGATGTGTTCATGCAACAGGACGGATTCATGGATAAAGAGCAGATTTTGGTGAAAGACCTCGATCCGAAACATCTTCCACTCAACCAAAACTGGTCATGGGATCGCATCCTTCGCTCGAACTTTATCAAACAAGCTGACGTCCTCCAAGGACTCTATACGTTCGGTGACCGCTTCACGGTCGAACAGAAACGTGCAAACTTTGACTTCTACGAGCCACGCACGGTTCACGAATCGAGCTTGTCACCATGTGTCTACTCGATCATTGCGGCAGAAGTCGGTTATGAAGACAAAGCGGTCGAATTGTACCAACGTTCGGCGCGCCTTGACCTCGACAACTATAACAATGACACGGAAGACGGATTGCACATCACGTCGATGGTCGGTTCGTGGATGTCCATCGTTCATGGATTCGCCGGAATGCGCATTCAAGAGGATAACCTCTCGTTCAGCCCGATGATTCCGAAAGATTGGAACGGTTACTCGTTCAACATGCTCTGGCGCGGCCATCACTTGACGGTCACATCATCACGTGAACAAGTGACAATCAAGCAAACAAGTGGTACAGATGTGACCATCCATGTATATGGAAATGCAGTGACAGTTCCTGCAAACGAGTCGATTACAATTGAAACAGTGAAAGCGTGACCAATCGTTTCATACGAACAAGCCGACCTCGGTCGGCTTGTTTTTGTGTGAAAAACTTATCGGATTTCCTGCATATTTGCTGTATGCAGTATGAATAATCTATGTTATCTTGATTCTTAGCTATTTTGAGAAAGGGGAGTTGAAGCTTGACGGAAGCCGTTAAAGAACATACACGAATCGGGGTTGTCTCGATCATCGGAGGATTGTTCGTTGCCTTATCCATGACATTATTTTTAATTCCAGCTGGCGTCTATTCGACAGGATTTACGGGTCTTGCCCAAATCTTGACGAAATTGTTAGAGGGTACACCGCTTGAACTAGGGGAAGGACTCTGGTTCTTTATTCTGAACGCACCACTGCTCGTCGTCAGTTATTTTATGCTCGGGCGGAACATGATGATCCATACGCTGGTCAGTGTCGCCTCGGTCACGTTGTTCATTCGTTTGCTTCCGCAATCGCAGCTTCTCTCGGACGATCCGCTCTTGAACGCCGTATTCGGCGGTGTGCTTTTGGCAATCGGTTCGGGCATCACGATCCGGTACGGAGCCTCGACAGGTGGCTTTGACATCGTCGCATTGATTCTCGCGAAATTCACGAACAACTCGGTCGGGGTCTATCTCTTCTTGATGAACATGATGATCGCCCTCGCAGCAGGTGCCTTGTTCGGATGGCCGACAGCGCTTTATACGATCGTCTTCTTGTATGTGACGTCAAAAGTCATCGATGAGATTTACACGAATACACAGCGTCAAACGCTCTTCATCGTGACGAATCACCCGGACGAGGTGACAAAGGAACTACATCAACACGTGTTCCGCGGGATCACGCTCATGCCGGCAATCGGGACGTACTCGAAAGTCGAGAAGGCGACGCTCATGATGGTTGCGCAACGACACGAAGTGCGTGAGATTACGCGAATCTGTAAAGATGCAGACCCATCGGTTTGGATCAATATCTTGCCGACAGAGGACGTCGAAGGGACGTTCCGTCGCTAAACATGCATGAATGAATCACAAAAAAAAGGGGTCCGGCCACCGAACATCGGTGACCGGACCCCTCTTTTTATCAAAAATCTTTAAAACCGGCTAGTTATGTCCCAGCCTCTTTCGTTATGCCTTAATGCCAAGTCGCTCTTCTAAGAAGAGGGCAATCCCGTCATCCATATTTGAAGCCGTCACTTCGTTGGCTACATTCTTCAATTGGTCGATGGCGTTCCCCATCGCGACACCGGTACCGACATAGTCGAGCATCTCGAGGTCGTTCTCTTCGTCACCGAAGGCGATAATGTGCTTCCGGTCAATGTTCAAGTGCTTCGAGACCTCTTGAAGCCCAAGTGCCTTCGATGTGTTTTTGCTCATGACTTCAATCATATGTTCGGGCATACGCCACTGACGGTTCAATACCGCCTCCGCATGAATGTCGTCGAGTTGGGTGCGGACGTGCTCGACGTGATCTTTTGTCGCATGAATCAATAGGGACGTCGGTTCGTCCTGCAAGTGTTTCAACAAGTTACCTGAGGTGACGCTGAGCGCACGTTCTGCATACGGACTATAGAACTCTTGCGGGTCCTTTTGGAAGTACACGTGGTCCGTCACTTCGACGACGATGTTGTGTGCTTTCGTATCCGCCACTTCTTCAATGATGTCATGGGCGGTCTTGAGCGGGATTGGGCGGTGTGTCACCGCGTAATTCGCATCTTTTGGGTGATGTACGAGCGCCCCGTTGAAGTTGACGAGTGGTGTCGTCAATCCCATTTGCTCATAGTACATGATCGAATGGCGCTTTGGACGCCCTGTGGCGATCATGACTTCATGACCAGCTTCACGCGCCGCTTGAAGAGCGCGGAGGTTTCGTTCGCTGATTGTTTTATCATCTCTTAATAACGTTCCATCTAAATCGACTGCGATTAAATAACGTGACATCAGTCATCCTCTTTTCTTCACAATGATGTTTCTACGACCGTATCACATTTTTCGATTCGACGGAAAGAATATACAATCGAAGTCGCATATTCTATTCGAACAATGCTATACTAATGTCGTATGAATTTTTACGAATCATCTGTGAGATGGAGGGGACGTTCAATGCGTTATTTAGTGACATTGATCTGGGCGATTGTGCTCTCGAATACAGCGGTATTTATCATTTCTGCCGTTGATGGTGTAGAGTTCAACGCGATGCTCGCGACAGGATTTGGCGTGGCCATCACAATCTTCGTTGCACTTCTCGATGTCTTGAATCAAGACATGGGAATCAGCGACGTTGCACAAGAGAAGTAAGCCGTCTACAATCAAACTGACTCGTGCATGAGTCAGTCTTTTTTCTTTATCCAACATAGAGGAGGATCATGCATATGAAAAACCCTGAAAAACGCGCGAACTTTATCACGTTCGCCATCATCGGTGCGATTATCGTTATCGGAATCGGTTTGTTGTTCTTTTTAAATGGAAACAATACTGACGACGGTGTCAACGCCGTCACGGCAGATGAATTACAACAACAATTAGATCAAGACGGTGAAGTCGTCGCTTACTTCTGGCAAACGGGCTGTGAATACTGTGAGCAAGTGAAGCCGTACGTCGAGCCCCTTATCGAAGAATATGATGCGGTCTCCATCAATTTGGCCGACCATAACGTATGGACGACGTATGGAATCGAAGGTACGCCGACCATCATCCGCTTTGAGGATGGAAAAGAAGTCGGTCGCATTGAAGGAGCGGTCTCTGAACAACAATATGAGACGTTCTTTAAAAATGAGGAGGCCAAAGAGGAATGAAGCGTCGTTTCTACCAAACGTTATTTGAGCTGAACGCCTCGCCTTGGATCGCCACACGCCTCAAGCGTTTCGCAGAATCAGATGTGAGTCGTCACTTGATTCCATCGTTTGCAAAAGTATATGACATTGCGGTAGAAGAGGCAGAGCAACCGCTTGCTGCCTATCCATCATTGCATGCGTTCTTTACCCGTCGCTTGAAGCCGAGAGCACGTACGATTGATGAGTCGTCCGATACCCTCGTATCACCGTGTGATGGCAAGCTATCGGTCATCGAATCGATTTCAGAAGACAGTCGTTTCGAGGTGAAAGGTCAGTCGTATACGCTTGCGGAGTTACTCGGTTCTCAACAAGAAGCAAGACGTTATGCAGGTGGGACAGTCGTCGTTCTCTACCTCAGTCCGCGCGATTATCACCGCGTCCACACACCGCTCTCTGGTCGTGTGCTCAGTCACTATGAGCTCGGGGACCGTTCGGCACCGGTAAATGAAATCGGATTGACGGAGACGGTTCGACCGCTCTCACGCAACTACCGTCGCGTGACGCGCTTTGACAGCCCAGCCGGAACGTACGAACATATCATGGTCGGTGCCTTGAACGTCAACACGATTGAGTGGACGCTCGAAGGAAACCAGGCGGGCAAAGGAGAAGAGGTGGGATACTTCTCGTTCGGTTCGACCGTCGTTCTTTGTTTTGAGAAGGATACGATTCAAATGGACCGTGAAAAGATCGGTCCGGTTCGACTCGGTGAAGTCATCGGGACAATCAAATCCAACTAATTTTGTGTCAATTTTCTTCCGACCGAACGATAGACTAGTCGTTTGGTCGGTTTTCGTTTACCATAGAAGGGATATCAATACTTGTATAAGTAGTTGAATCGTTTAGCTAATTGGAGGAATTTTACGTGTTTAATCGACTTTATCCGAAACAGTTCGTCGCGTCTGTGTTTGACATCGACCTACAAGAATTGAAAGACCGTGGGGTGCGCGTCATTTTGACGGACCTTGATAATACACTCGTGGCGTGGGACGTCCCACATGCGCCAGAGCTTTTATTGATGTGGCTTGAAAAAGTGAAATCATACGGTTTCGATGTGATTGTCGTATCAAATAATAACGAGAATCGTGTACGAACATTTACGGAGCCGCTCGGCCTTCATTATGTCGCTCGTGCTAGAAAACCATTACCATCTGGATTTAAAGCGGCACTCTCGAAATATGGGTACTCGCCGAAGGAAGCCATCTTCTTAGGGGACCAGCTGTTCACAGACGTTCTCGGGGCAAACATGGCGGGCATTCATGTCATTCATGTGCAACCGGTCGTCAAAACGGACGGACTCGTCACGAAATTTAACCGGATGCTCGAAAAAGTGGTCTTCGCCCATATGAAGCGTCGTGGGAAGTATGTATTGATCACGAAAAAAGTGGAAGAACTTGCCGTTGACGCACAACGGGCAAAAGTCGCGGTCGCTGAAAAAATCGGTGAGGCCATGCATCCACGTTCCGAAGATTCACATAAAAAAGATGAATAAGACCTCGAACGCACAGGAAGAAGGAGGCTGCCCATGTACGGCGAGCAAGGCGTCGGAATTAACGCTTCAGGAGTAGCAGCGAGGTGCTACGGTGAATGAAGAAGGGGAAACCTGAACGGCAGTAAGTATAACTATGGAAGAAACAAAACGATATTGCGCTGGGTGCGGCGTAGCCATCCAAACGGAAGACCCGAACGGGGTCGGCTATGCACCAAAATCGGCACTTGACCGTGAGATTGTCATTTGCCAACGTTGCTTCAAATTGAAGCACTATAACCAAGTTCAAGATGTGGAGTTATCAGATGATGACTTCTTGCGCATCTTGAACGGTATCAGTTCAAAAGAAGCACTCGTTATCAAAATCGTCGACATTTTCGACTTCAATGGCAGTTGGCTTCCGGGTCTTCAACGCTCAGTCGGGTCGAACCCGGTACTGTTAGTCGGAAACAAGGTCGACTTGTTACCGAAGTCGGTCAACCCGAACCGGATGGCGAACTGGATGAAGGCAGAGGCAAAAGAACTCGGCTTGAACCCAATCGACGTTCATTTGATCAGTGCGAAAAAAGGACATGGCATCGATGAACTCGCTGAAAAGATTGAGTACTACCGCAAAGGCAAAGACGTCTTTGTCGTCGGTTGTACGAATGTCGGGAAGTCGACACTCATCAACCAGGTGATCAAACGTTTCGGTGAAGAGGATGAAGCCATCATCACCGTCAGTCATTTCCCGGGAACGACGCTTGACTTGATCGACATTCCGCTCGACGATGATGCGAACTTGTACGACACACCAGGAATCATCAACCGTCATCAAATGGCACACTATGTCGATGCGAAAGATTTGAAGACGATCACACCGAAGAAAGAAATCAAGCCGCACGTGTTCCAGTTGAATCCGCAACAGACGCTCTATTTCGGCGGATTGGCACGTTTAGATTATCTTGAAGGAAATAAGCGATCGTTCGTCATTTATATGTCGAATGAATTGAAAGCACACCGTACGAAACTCGAACGTGCCGATGAGCTCTATGACCAACATATTGGGAAGATGCTCAACCCGCCGAATGAGAAGACACTCGAAATCTTACCGCCACTCGTCCGTCATGAGTTCAGCTTACGAGACGGCGTGAAAACGGATATCGTGTTCAGTGGTCTCGGTTGGGTCGCGATTCACGGAAAAGGTGGTCGTATCGCAGCATGGGCTCCAAAAGGCGTCGCAGTCACACTTCGCGAGGCGCTCGTATGAATCTGGCCGTCATCGGTCACCCGATTGCTCATTCGCTCTCTCCCCAACTGCACGAGCAGTGGTTGAGGGCGTCTGGGCTTTTCGGGCGTTATGAGGCCATCGATGCCACACCAGATCAACTCCCAGCCTTATTTGCGGCAATGCGAGAAGGGGACTGGGATGGATTCAATGTCACGATTCCCTATAAAGAGGTGGTCGTTCGGTATCTCGATGACCTTGACGAAGCGGCGAAACATGCTGGAGCCGTCAATACGGTGTATAAACGAGACGGGCGACTTATCGGGACGAATACGGACGGGGCAGGTCTTGTCCAAGCGCTGATGCCATACACAGACTTTACAGGGCGTGTCCTGATTGTCGGTGCCGGAGGAGCGGCTCGTGGGATTGTCCAAGCTCTCCCGACGCGTAACGTGACGATTGTCAATCGAACAGTGGAACGGGCAAAAGCGCTCGCCGACACGTTCGGAGTCGTCTACACGACGTTCGATGAGATGGACGTCTCTCGATATGATGTCATCATTCAGACCACTTCTGTCGGGATGGACGAGAGATCGACACCACTTTCATTAGAAGGATTACGACAAAACACGGTCGTTTGTGATATCATATATCGTCCACTTGTCACCCCGATGCTTCAAGAAGCGAAACGTCGCGGAGCCAAAGTTGTGACAGGTATAGCCATGTTCGTCGGGCAGGGCGCGCTCTCGTTCGAGAAATGGACGGGCGTGAAACCGGACGAAACCGTTGGGAAAAAGTTAATCGAAGGATTATTGGAGGAATAATATACTATGTTATCAGGTAAACAAAAACGCTTTTTACGCGCAGAAGCGCACCATCTTTCACCGATCTATCAAGTTGGGAAAAATGGAGTCAGCGAAGCGATGTGTAAAGATATCGCGGACGCACTCGAAAAACGTGAATTGATTAAGGTCCAAGTACTTCAAAATTGCATGGACACGCCGAAAGATGTCGCTGGCGAGTTAGCTG
Source organism: Exiguobacterium sp. s163 (assembly GCF_018617135.1). Taxonomy (GTDB): domain Bacteria; phylum Bacillota; class Bacilli; order Exiguobacteriales; family Exiguobacteriaceae; genus Exiguobacterium; species Exiguobacterium profundum. The sequence goes on along the minus strand of NZ_JACSJN010000007.1, from coordinate 43,318 downwards.
AAGGCACACAGGCTGAAGTCGTTCAAGTGATTGGAAAAGTCATCGTCTTGTACAAAGAGGCGACCGAGAAAGAAAATCGCCAAATCAAACTCCCATGAGCCGGATCGGCTTGATGGGCGGAACGTTCGACCCGCCGCATCTCGGACATCTGTTAATCGCGGAACAAGCGCGTGAACAGCTTGAACTTGATGAGGTGTGGTTCCTGCCGGCTGCGATTCCACCTCATAAGGTCGGGTTCAGCTCGGCAGACCACCGAATCGAGATGACGCGACGCGCCATACAAAATCAGTCCGACTTCAAGTTGAACTTGATTGAGTTTGAACGGAGTGAGCCGTCATATACGGTCGAGACGATGAAACGGCTGATCGAACAGTATCCGAATGATGAATTCTACTTTTTGATTGGTGCCGATTCACTCGTTTCGCTCGAATCCTGGTATGACTATGAGACGCTCATCCGTCTTGTCACGTTCGGTGCGGTCGCACGGCCGGGGACACGTTATTTGATTCCGGAGAAGGCAGACGTCCGCGCGATTGACATGCCGCAACTCGAAATCTCATCGACGGACATCCGGGAACGGGCGAAACGAGGCAAATCCATCAAATATCTTGTCCCGACGCCAGTCGAGGAGTATGTGAAGGAGCATAAGTTGTATGACGTTTGAAGAAGCGCACGAGTTGATTAAACAGACGCTGCCAGAAAAACGCTATATCCATACGCTCGGTGTCGTCGAGACGGCGGAACGCATGGCGGTTCAATTCGGTGAAGAGGTCGAACATGCTCGTATTGCTGCGATGCTTCATGATTATGCGAAGTACTTTGACGTCGAAGAAATGCGTCGAGTCGTCGTGGAAGAAGGGTTAGACCCGAATCTACTTGAGTACGGGGACGAACTACTTCATGCGCCGGTCGGTGCGATTTTACTTTCCCGTCAATACGACCTGGATGACGCGGTGCTCTCGGCGATTCGAAATCATACGACGGGAGAGCCCGGGATGTCTCGGCTCGACCAAATTCTGTTCGTGGCTGATGCCATCGAACCGAATCGGGATTATCCCGGCGTCGACCGGTTGCGGGCAGAAGTGGAGCGTTCGCTCGAAGCGGCGGTTGTCGCGACACTGAAACAAACGATTGAATTTTTATTGAAGAAGTCGGTGCGTATTTTTCCACTGACGATTGAAACGTATAACGATTTTGTGAATATACCTTAGGAGGGTCAATATGACTGCAAGAGAAGAATTAGAATTGATTGTTAAAGCGGCTGACGATAAACGTGCCGAGGAAATCGTTGTACTCGACATGGAAGGGATTTCGCCAATCGCGGATTACTTCGTTATCTGTCACGGGAACTCGGAGAAGCAAGTCGAAGCGATCGCACGTGAAATCAAAGACGTTGCTGGCGAAAACGGCTTACCACTCCACAAGTTCGAAGGAATGGACACGGCACGTTGGGTCCTCGCTGACCTCGAGAACGTCGTCGTCCACATCTTCCATCGTGATGACCGTGATTACTACAACCTAGAGAAATTGTGGGCTGACGCGCCACACGTCGAAGTGGAAGTCGGCTAATGGCTTACGAAGGATTCGCCTATGTATACGACGAGTTGATGAAAGACGCGCCGTATGATGAGTGGGTCGCTTTCGTGCGTCGTCACGTCCAAGATGGCGCGACACTCGCGGATGTCGGGTGCGGGACCGGGTCGGCGACGATTCGCCTCGCTGAACATTACGATGTCATGGGGATCGACTTATCCGAGTCAATGCTCGAAGTCGCACAAGAAAAGGCGCTAGAGGTCGAAATCGAGTTGCCGCTTTGGGAACAAGATATGCGTGAGTTGGAGTTACCGGAACCGGTCGATGCGGTGACGATTCTCTGCGACTCCCTTTGCTATTTGCGAGACGAGGCGGACGTGATTGACACGTTTGAATCTGTCTACAATCAACTCAAACCAGGCGGCTTGTTCATCTTTGATGTCCATGCTCCGAACAAGATGCAGACGCTCTTCAACCAAAAGACGTATGCGTCAAACGGAGAAGATTGCTCATATATTTGGTTTGCCGACCCGGGAGAAGCCCCGCTGTCGGTCGTTCATGACTTAACATTCTTCGTCGCGCTTGAAGATGGGACGTATGAACGGATCGAGGAGACGCATGAACAACGGACATATGAACCAGGGCAGTATATGCAATGGTTGATTGGTGCCGGATTCCACGTCAAATCGGTCACATCAGATTTCACCGAACGTGCACCAGGAGCGGATGCGGAGCGCATCTTCTTCGTAGCCCAAAAATAAGGAAGACCTCATCGTAGATTAGCGATGGGGTCTTCATCTATATCAGGAGTTTAATGCCCGATTTATAAATTCAGCTTTAGCTTCAGTATATTTTTCTCTGTCCTCACGAAATTCAGTTGCTAATTGCTTTTTTAGAAGCCCGTACTCCTTCGCGAGTAAAGGAGATTCCCGTAACTTGTCTCGAAATTCAATCTGTTCTTCCCACCGTTTTTCTGTGCCTTTCATGAGATGCAAATGAGCAACTCGTTTATCATTTTTCACTTTCACAAAAAATCTGCGCCAGGGCTTTCCATCCAATTCTGGTGGTACATAGTGCCAACCGTATGCGGTTAAAGTATCAACAATCGCATTCATCATGTCAAACGATTCGATACGAATCATCACATCTATAATTGGTTTTGCAGGTAGACCGGGAACCGCTGTACTACCTATATGTTCTGCTCCTTTAATATCAAACTTTGAAAGTAAGTCGGACAACTCTCTTGTTTCACGTAGACCTTGAGCTTTCCATTGCACATTGGCATCTTCTATTTCGATTGCTTCATATGCCCAAATAGGAATATTTAATTGTTCAGGATTCTCTTCTTTCATTAGTTTAGTTCATCTCCTTGAAAGTATTCTCTGTGGGGAAGCTAATCTTGAAAAGAATAAAAGACCTCATCATAAGAGAATGTGAATAAGATCTTTTGGATGATCATGCTTCGTGGCTGAACTGCCACTGGACGCCGAACTGGTCTTCGAGCATGCCGTACGCCTTGCTCCAAAACGTCTCTTGAAGCGGCATCAAGACACGTCCGTTCACAGAGAGCGCCTCGAACTCACGATGGATGGCCTCGAGGTCGTCTGTGACGACAGCGAGCGTGACATTGTCCCCGAATGTGACCGGTCCGTCAGGCATCGCATCAGAAAACATGAACGATGAGCCGTGAATCGATAGTCGGGTATGCAGCACGAGATTAGCCATTTCACTCGGCACCGGTTGACCGTCTGGACCAGGTTGGTCACCGAACGTCATGATGTCTGGAGCGGCGTGATTGAACACATCGGCATAGAAGTTCACGGCGTCTCGACAATTCCCATTAAAGTTGAGATACGGATTGATCGGCATAGCAAGTTCCTCCTTGAATTCATAATATTAATTATAGAACGTATGTTCGTGAACGGCAAGAGAGTCCAACTAAATTCAATTGTGTGGTTGAACATGATTGAGAGTTGGGAATAGAGCATATAGAGAACAAACTAGAAAGAAGGCGAAGCATTATGAAGCTCACGAAAGGACGTATCCTCGAATTTGGATTCGTCTTGTTCATGGCGATCATACTCGTCACATCTATCATTGAAGAATTATGGTTCGATGCGAGTGTGGCGGGGGCCGGAATCATTTCCGGGCTCATCCCGTTCTTCATTGAAAAGACGTTTAAAACAGAACTTGACGGCAAGATGAAGGTGGCGTATATCCTGTTCTTGTTTGCCTCCCAGTATTTAGGCTCGATTGTCGGACTATACGGGAATGGTTGGTGGGACACGTTCCTTCATCTCTTAAGCGGAATTTTTCTCGCATTCCTTGGATTCGACTTCTTCAGTAGGCTCGATGATGACATTCGGACCGAGATCCCGAAACGATTTTTGTTCGTATACATTGTCGTCTTTTCCATGGCTGGGGCGGCACTTTGGGAAATGTATGAATTCACATCTGACGTCGTCCTGAACACGACGATGCAAGGGAACGGGAATGACGATACGATGGTCGACATCATCGCGGGGTCCCTAGGCGGTATCTTGGCAGCATTTTTCGTCGTGACGCTCCATCAACGTGAAAAATCCAAACAAAAGAGACATATGAAAAAAAGTTCGTGATTCACGAGCTTTTTATTTGTAATCATTCTAATCTTTAATTAATATCAAGATTGTAATGATTATAAATAATGGGAGGCAATCATATGGATCAACACCGTCAACTAACTACTAACCAAGGCGTACCAATCGGGGATAACGCCAACTCCATCACTGCGGGGCGTCGGGGCCCAACGCTTCTCGAAGACTACCAACTAATTGAGAAATTAGCGCATTTCGATCGTGAACGAGTACCAGAACGTGTCGTTCACGCGAGAGGCGCAGGGGCGCATGGTGTCTTCACTGTAAAAAATAGTATGAAACGCTATACGAAAGCCGCATTCTTGCAAGAAGAAGGGCAAGAGACGCCTGTGTTTGCGCGCTTCTCGACCGTCATCCACGGATTAGGTTCACCGGAGACGCTTCGTGACCCACGCGGTTTCGCCGTCAAGTTTTACACAGAAGAAGGGAACTATGATTTCGTCGGAAACAACTTACCGGTCTTCTTCATCCGTGACGCGATTAAATTCCCGGACGTGATTCACTCGCTCAAGCCGGACCCACAAACGAACCTTCAAGACCCGGACCGCTTCTTCGACTTCATGTCGCTCACACCTGAATCAACGAACATGCTCGTGCATCTCTTCAGTGACGAGGGCATTCCGGCATCGTATCGCCACATGCGAGGGTCATCCGTCCATTCCTTCAAGTGGGTGAATGAATTCGGCAACACGGTGTACATAAAGATGCGCTGGGTACCGAAGCAAGGGATTCAAAACTTGTCGATGGAAGAAGCGGCGAAAATCCAAGCAGAAGACTTCAACCATGCGACACGTGATCTGTTCAACGCCATTGAAAATGGAGACTATCCGGAATGGGATCTATATGTACAGATTCTCGACCCAGCGGACATGGACAACTTTGACTTCGACCCGCTCGATGCGACGAAAGATTGGTTCGAAGATGTCATCCCGTATCAATTGGTTGGAACGATGACCCTCAACAAAAATGTCGATAACTTCTTCGCCGAGACTGAGTCTGTCGGTTTCAACCCAGGCGTCCTCGTACCAGGGATCCAGCCGTCAGAAGACAAGATGCTCCAAGGACGACTCTTCTCGTATTCGGATACGCAACGTTACCGCATCGGACCGAACTATCTCCAACTCCCGATCAACTGCCCGTTCGCTCAAGTCGCGAACAACCAGCGTGACGGGGCGATGCCGTTCAAGCAACAGACGAGCCCGGTCAACTACGAGCCGAACCGTTACGAAGACGCGCCGAAGCCAAATGCGGACTATATCGAGACGCCGCAACCGATCACAGGCGTGACGGGTCGTCAGAAGATTGAGAAGACGAATGACTTCGGACAAGCCGGAGAGGTGTATCGTCGCTATTCTCAGGAAGAGAAGGATGCGCTCGTTCGTAACCTCGTGGCGCATATCAAAAAAGTTCGTCACGAGAAGACCGTTCTCCTCTTGATCTGCAACTTCTATCGTGCGGACCGTGAACTCGGAGAGCGTCTCTCGAAAGAGTTGAACGTCGATCTCGCACCATTCTTGAATCAAATGTCGAACTAAACACGTAACCGCGGTCTTACACCGCGGTTTTTTGTATGCGAAAAGACGTTTCTCGTAGAGAAACGTCTAGGTTGTCCAAGTAATGTTAGATATAGTTCATATTGCTACAGTGCCTGTTATAAAACGTAAAGATAGTTTTTTTTAATAGGTAGTCGCAATCCTTTTGTTTCAACTTACACATCCGAAAATTTAATAATATACGGTTGGAAAAACAATGAGTTTAACTCTCTGAAAATGATGTGTTCTTGATGAAAGCATAATCAGTTTTAGGCAATTTTATAGTAAATCCTTTATCTTATCTCTCATTCCACTGACTAAAATAACGTTCGGATTCGTTCTGTGAATTTTTGAATTTACTTGCTGAATTATATTTCCGATTGAATCATTCTTTTCTCCAGCATGATTTAGTACTCTACCTAGCTGCTTTGTTATAAAACCAGCAAAAGGTACTGCTGTATTTGTTAAGTCGATGGCAGTATCTAATGTAATCCCCTTAACATCCCATGTATTCAATCGTTTAACATTTCTTTCGTATGATTTCACACTTTGATTAAACTCATTAATAGTGTTGTTTATTTCTTCAGGTGAATTGTTGTTTGTCATATTTACGAGTAACTGTCTAAACTGTTCAATTTCTCTTCCATTAAAGCTCTCTGCAAGTTCAAGAACCGAAACATAATTCGCTATTGTTAGTATCCCTTCAGTAGCTATATTTGGAGATGTGACTATATCTAAATTCCAATCTTTCCGTACACCAGAGTATAGATATGCTAAATTTATTTCATTGTTTGCTAAGGGTCCTACGGGGCATAAGACAGCATTATTAGCGGCTGCCCACTCGATTGACTGAGATGCCGCCATTATTTCAACTAAATAATTTTTGCCAGTATATTTATTGATTAAATTATTTATAGTTGGTCCTAATCCTAAATTAAATGTACCATTTGCACCTCTCACTGAGAGTGATTCGTGCATGTTACTCCAAGTAATAGATAATTCTTCTATAAATCCATAAAGCCACATTTTTTCATTAATATTCTTAATATCAATTGAAAGTCTTATCATATCGGATAGTATTTGTTGTTTTTCTTCGTTATTTGAAGGTAAGAATACAATAGGATTTCTACGTTTTAAATCCGAAACTGTATTAAAAGCTAATTCTCGAGAGAGTAAAATACCCTGTGGATTAATATCTACTACATTTTCAAGCAAACTTTTTTTGTATCTTTCTATAGAGTGTGGAAAGATTAATTTTACTCTATTCATCTCCACTAGTTTTACTAATTCTTCTTCAGTAATGTTTAGTGAATACAGTAATTTGTCGTATGATGTTTCAATTGGAATCACAATTTGAATTTCATTGAAGAGTGTAAGATAATTTCTGATATTATGCGCTTCTCCATACTTTCCGTTTATTAAGCAATTAGCCCGCTGTACTTTTTGATCTTCTGTCTCCGGATTTTTATCGTTGTGAAATAAATTTGCTTTATTGTCCGACCAAAACTGCTCATCTTCTTCCCATTTTCGAAATAAAGACTTCGAATAGTTCAACGAAGAATGCTTGCTGATAGAAATTGATAAAGTGTCATGAAATTTATGTTCAAATTTTAGATTTAAGTCTATCGTACAAGTTAAGCTAGTTTCGTAGCCACAAAGTAATGATAATTTATTTTCTAAAACATTTAATTCACCCTCTGATAAACTTCTCTCCACTTTAGCTTCCCAATTTTGTGTATCATGATTAAAATCAATCCACAACCTAGGGAATTTAATTGGCAAAAGCAAAGCAAGTTGTTTGTTAAAATCAATGATATTCAAAGGGTTTCCATACAAATTAGAAATTTGTTCTAATGTCCTAGTGGTCATTTGAATTGCTTCGTCAGGTACTGAACTAACAAGCACAATTTTACATCCCAACACGCAAATCTCTTTATCAAAAACCTCAAATATAGAAGTTCTATTACTATTAATAGGTTTAACATCTAGGTTGCTGCATTGAATAAAATACTCCAAACCTTTCTTAAAAATTCCTTTTGGATTAGTGTGTGGTTGCAATAGTTGAAGTTTTTCAAAACTGTATAGTGCATAATTATCCATTAAACTATCCATTCCCTCACCCTCTACTCAAAAAAATAAATCCTCCCTTATTTTAACATATTGATATTTATTAGATTACATTGAATAATTAGTTGATCATTACTAATCTTATTTAATTTATCTAATATTTGTTAGGTTTATCTTTTAGTTATTATCTACTTATTGATTGAGATTATATATAAATTTTGGAGATATAAATGAAACTGCCAAGCTCCTTTTTATAAAAGGGCTTGGCAGTTTTTAGACAGACCTGTATATAAATTTGTATTACATAGCAAATTTTTTATTCCCCGACCATCCCGTCACCGTCTCGGTCGTCCATATACTGGTACAACCAATGGTCACGCGTAATCGGCATCTCGAATCCGGCATTTTTGGCTTCTTTGATCGTCACTTGTCCATTTCCGTCAAGGTCGATATCGGATAATTCACGTTCCTCGACCGGCTCCGTCGTCACTGCAGGAGGGGAATCATCCGTCAATCCGAGCGATTCGTTCACTTCCTCCGGATCCACGTTATCATACGTATCGGTGACCGTATTGCCCCGTACGGTATACGTGTATTGGTAGCGGGAAGGAATCTGAGTCGTCGTGTTCGGATAGGTGATGATGGCTTCGAAGTCTTTCGCCCCGCCAGCCTTCCGGATGACATCTTCCATGAATGCCTGGTCGCCGTAACGGTTGAGTGCGCTGTTTTGTGGCGTGATGTTATAGGCGTTCGAGACACCGCCAAGTGAATCGGCGATGATATGGCCTTCGTCGAGGTTCGGGTCTTCGACACCCGGAACTTTTGCCTCGTCTGCATAATAGCGTCCTGAAGAATTAACGTCTTCGGTTTCATCGTCTTGAAGCGTGATTTCGTCGGCAATCACACGAACCAGTTGACCATGTTCGTTCGTGAACGCCCAATACTCACGATCGCCGAAGCCGATATCGACGACGACATTCGCTTCACGTGTGCCGGACTGATCGCCGCCATCGACCTCGATCTTCGTATAGCTTTCAAAAAGATCGCCTTCAGATTCAGGGATCTCGGTGGTTTGTTCCTCTTGTACAGGTTCCTCTTCAACTGTTTGCTCAGTTGACGTCGATGTCGGGACGCTCACATCGGCATCCGTACAACCGGAGAGGAGCAGCACCCCAAGCAGAAATGGAATGTAAAATGGTATTCTTTTCATCTATCTCGCTCCTTATTCGAAGTTACACTGTCGTATTTACTATGTAGCTTATAATGATAGCATAAGAAGACGAGATGTGAGCGTCCTCCCTCAAAATGTGCTCGATGGATTCCTCTCATTTGTGGATTCAGAGAGCTTATGCCAAGATTGAAAAAAAGGGGGAAGAACGTATGAACGAAGTGATTGAGACTTTATTGAACCACCGTTCCGTCCGCGATTTTACGGACGAGAAATTGACAGACAAACAAATCCAGACCATCGTCGAGAGCGCACAACGGGCATCGACGTCTAGCTTTATCCAAGCCTACTCCATCATCGGGGTGACCGATGAAGCGAAGAAGAAACGACTTGCCGAGATTGCGGGCAACCAGTCCTATGTCGTCGAGAACGGTCACTTCTTCGTTTTTTGTGCGGATTTGCACCGCCATGAAGTGATTGGTGAACTGCAAGAAACAGAAGTGTCCTCAACACTTGAGACTGATGAAAAGTTGCTTGTCGCGGTGATCGACGCTGCACTTGCCTCTCAAAATGCAGCAGTGGCGGCAGAGTCGATGGGGCTCGGAATTTGTTATATCGGTGGCATTCGGAACGACCTCTTTGCGGTGAAAGAAGTGCTCGTATTGCCGGAACGGGTCATTCCGCTCTTCGGGATGGCCGTCGGTGTACCGGCCTCAGTCGAGGATCAAAAACCACGCTTACCGTTCCAACATGTCTACCATGAAAATATGTATGAAGCGAATCCAGAACGGATGAAGCAGTCCCTTTCCGATTACGATGCGTTGATCCACGATTACTATATGGTCCGTGGCTCGAACCCGCGTAAAGATACGTGGACTGGTCAAATGGGGCGCATGTTGTCGAAATCGACACGGCTTGACGTCAAAGACTTTTTGAAAGCACAAGGCTATTTGAAGCAATAAGATAAACCGCCGACAACTCTTTGTCGGCGGTTTTGTCATGTTCAATTCAATTGGGCGTCGAGCCAATTCTTGTCGATGGCACCAAATTGCTTCGCGATGATCACACCCGATTCATCGAGCACATACGTCGTCGGCATCGCCTGAATCCGATACGCATCTCCAACTTGGCCGTCACGGTCATAGACGACGGTAAATGCGTCTTCATACGGTTCGACGAACGAGACGGCATCGGCGGGGTCGCGTTCACTCGTCGTCGTGTTGACGGCGACGATGGTCACGTCATCTCGCTCTTTCGCGAACGCCGCCATATCCGGCATCTCCGCCCGACAAGGCGGGCACCAGGACGCCCAAAAGTTGACGACGACGCGCTGACCACTTAGTGAAGTTAAGTCGAATGTACTCCCATCAGTTCGCTGTAATTCGAACGAAGGGGGAATTTGCCCGATGTTCAAACCGGTTGACGCCGTCTCTGTCGTGACAGATTGTGTCGCTTTCTCTGGCAGGACAGCATTCACGACCGCGAGAACGACCAGGACTCCGACACTAATTTGAATCACTTTCTTTGAAGGGCGGGCGAGATAGACCGTCAATCCGAAGAGAACGAGGGCGATGACAATTATCCACCATTGAATCTGTCCGACCGCATATGACTTAAATAGCCAGATGCCGGATGCACCGCATACTGTCCAAAGAATGTTTCCACGAGTCGGTTCATGCATCCAGCGCCACGTCGTTCCGAGTAGCAGAAAAATGAGCATGGTGCTCCATAGATGAATCGGCTGGTCGGAAAGGTTCAAAATCGTCCCGTATACTGGAACCGCGAGTGTCATTCCGAACCAAATGAGGAGTCCGCTCAGCACCCAATACCCTAAAAGGTTCCGGTCGAGTCGATAGACGAACCAAAGGACGACAGCAGCTGCAATCCATTGAGACCATACGCCTCCTGTGGCGTAAAGAGCGAGCGATAGGTCACGTGTCGTCAACAGACCGATGACGATGGCACTTCCTTTCCAGGCAAGAAAACCATAGAACCATGTCCCGATGACGGCTTCACGCTGTTTACTCGACAACCCGAGAAAGCGGAAGATGCCGTAAAGGACGGCAAGGCTTAGTAAAAAGATGAGTAAATCGAAACGAATGTTGAGTGGACCGATGGCGACCACGTCTTTCCCTCCTAAACAAAAGGCGCCCCTCTCGAAGCGGGCGCCATATTCATAGTCAGTATAGCATTACTTGATTTGTTGAGCGTTCAAGACAGTTTTCATCGCGCCATAGCCACCGAGGATATTGTGGATATCTTTGTAGCCGAGCGATTGAAGGACACTTGCCGCCATGCGTGAGCGGACGCCTGACGCACAATGCACCGCAATCGTTCGATCTGTCGGAAGACCTTCGTGGTCACTTGCGAGCTTACCGAGCAAGATGCGCTCTGCCTTTTCGTAATGGCTCGCGTTCCATTCTGTCGCGTTTCGAACGTCGAGGACGAAGACGTCACCTTTTTCAGCAGCTTCGATTGCTTCTTCTGCCGTCACGTCCGTATACGTTTCCGTCAAAAGTGATGCGTCGAGCTCTTCGACTGGGACGATGAAGCGAAGGCGATCGAGACCGATTGATTGAAGGTCGGTCTGCACTTGATCGACGTCATCCGCACTTGCGATAAGTGTGATGTCTTTGTCGAAGTTGACGAGCCAGCCAGCCCACGAGACGAACTTGTTGTTGTACGGGATGTTGATTGTCCCTGGTACGTGTCCGTTCGCAAAGTCTTCTCCTTTACGCGTGTCGACGACTTGCGTCTCTTCGACGAGTGTATCGAGACGGTCCGACCCGATGACTTCAGGACGAGCGACTTCCGTCGTCACTTGGATACCTTCTTTGTTCACTTTTTTCATCATGGCAAAGTAGTTCGGTGGTTCGGGTTGATCCGTCGTCAACTCTTTGATGAAGGCATCTTTATCCGTCATTTGAAGCGCCCAGTTCGTCGCTTTCTCGTAACCGACCGTCGATGTTGGAATCGCGCCGAGCGCTTTCCCGCAAGCACTACCTGCACCGTGTCCTGGCCAGACTTGAACGAAGTCAGGAAGTGCCATGAACTTTTTGAGTGAATCAAACATTTGTTCCGCACCGATTGCCGTCGTTCCTTTCACACCGGCCGCTTCTTCGAGAAGGTCAGGGCGACCGATATCCCCGACGAAGACGAAGTCTCCTGTGAAGATCCCCATCGGTTGTGTCTGGTTCCGGTCATAAAGGAGGAACGAGATATGTTCCGGTGTGTGACCCGGTGTGTGCATGACTTCAAGTGTCACGTTTCCGATTTTGAACGTGTCGCCTTCTTTGACGAGCTGTGCGTCAATTTCTTTCGCGAATGCATACTTCCAAGAAGCATCACCTTCGTCTGATAGGTAGGCTTTCGAACCTGTGCGCTTCGCGAGTTCGAGTGATCCCGATACAAAGTCCGCATGGATATGCGTCTCTGCCGTTGCGACGATGTTCATACCTTCTTTTTTCGCTTCTTGAAGATAAGGTTCGATGTTACGGGCCGGGTCGATGACGATGGCTTCTCCCGTCATTTGGCAACCGACCATATATGAAGCTTGTGCTAATTTTTCATCATAAAAATAACGTAATAGCATATCAATTTCCCCCTATGGATGTAATCGTTTATTCGACTTCGCCTTGCCAGCTCATCATCCCACCGTCGACGTTCGTGACATCGAATCCGAGTGAATCGAGATAGGCAGATGCGTTCATGCTGCGTCCGCCGGCTGCGCAAATGACGTGAATCGGTTTAGAGCGATCGAGCTCATCGACTTTTGCCCCGAATTCAGAAAGTGGTACGTTCTTCGCTTGTTTGATGTGACCTCCAGCATATTCGTCTACCTCTCGCACATCGATGAGGTTGAGTGAGTCGTCTGCTTGAAGTAACGCTTCTAATTCAGTAGTCGTAATCGTCTTCATGAGTCTGTGATCTCCTTTTCATGGTTAAGGTTTTTGGCAACGAGAATGTTTCGTTGGCTTTAATATACCCCATAAGGTATAATGAGCGCAAGTGAAAAGAATTGGAGGGTAAAACATGAAGAGAATTTCCTTATTTGTCGGAGTTTTGGCTTTAATGGCGATTTTTATCTTTGTAACCACATCAGAAAAGGATGAAATTACGAGAATTGACGTTAAAACTCTACAAAACAAATTGGAAAACGAAGAAATAACACTCCTTGACGTACGAGAATCGTCTGAATACGAGGGGGGGCATATCGAAGGGGCGGTGAACGCATCACTTTCTTCATTAGATGCAAATCAACTGCCTTATCCGAAAGACGAACCAATCTATGTGATCTGTCGGAGCGGTAACCGAAGTGCCCAGGCTGCTAGTCAATTACAGGATGCCGGCTATACGGAAATCTATGACGTATCAGGCGGGATGATGGCCTGGGAATCGATTGAATAAGTAGAGAAGACGAGAGCAAATGGAGGAGTCTATATGGAGTTCGGGTTTATCATTACAATCTTTCTAATTGGATTTATCGGGTCGTTCATTTCTGGGATGGTCGGGATTGGTGGATCGATCATCAAGTATCCGATGTTGCTATACATTCCACCGATTCTAGGGTTCGCGGCTTTCAGCGCGCATGAAGTATCCGGAATCAGTGCGATTCAAGTGTTCTTTGCGACAATCGGCGGGATTTATGCTTATCGTAAAGGTGGATACTTAAACAAGCAGTTGATTCTTTACATGGGGGTGTCGGTATTAATTGGTAGCTTCATCGGTGGATACGGATCGACGATTCTTTCGGAAGTGATGATCAATGTCGTCTACGCCGTACTCGCAACGATTGCCACAATCATGATGTTCTTGCCGAAGCCACAAGTGGACGATATGCCACTCGACCAAGTCCGGTTCAACAAAGTGATCGCAGCAAGCTCTGCCTCCATTGTAGGAATCGCCGCAGGAATCGTCGGGGCAGCGGGAGCCTTCATTCTCATGCCGATCATGCTTGTCGTCTTACGCATCCCGACGAAGATGGCGATTGCGAGTTCTCTCGCCATCACCTTCATCTCGTCGATTGGCTCGACGTTCGGTAAGATCATCACCGATCAAATTGTCTGGGGTCCGGCCGTCATTATGATTATCGCGAGCCTGATTGCCGCTCCAATCGGGGCGAATGTCGGGAAGAATATGAATACAAAAGCACTCCAATGGATTTTAGCGCTACTCATCTTGGCGAGTACCATCAAAATCTGGAGTGACTTGATTGCATAAAAAAATCACGATGCCTATATGCTGGCATCGTGATTTTTGTGTTATTTCGTAATGAAATAGTAGAGGAGTCCGAGTCCGATGAACGAGACAGGGAGCAAGATGATGTAGAGCCAAGATACCATCGACCAGCTCTTCTTTTGACTGTACGTGGAGCGGTCTTTCCCGAGCCCGACCATAATAGTGAAAATCATTGCAATCAAACAGACGAGCAAGGCTAATCCGATTGTTAGGTACAAAATATCACACCCTTTACTGACCGTTATAACTTAAGAATAGCTTAAAAGAAGAGCTTGAAAACGTTCTAAGTGTTGGGATTTTGTGACCACGCTGATTACTATAAATCACTTTTGAATGTGACTCATATATTCAGACACAGGAGATATTTCAATTCCCAGTGCTTTATCGATAATCGTCAAGGCACTTTCGTGACGTTTTGATGTTTCTGCCGCCACACAATCACGAGGTACATATATATCATAGTCACGCATATATGCATCATTTGCAGAAAAGAGGATACAAATATCCGTCGCGACTCCGGTTAAAATCAATTTCGTCACGTTTAACTGACGAAGTAAAATATCTAACTGAGTTCCAAAGAAAGTGGAGTGCCTTGGTTTTATAATAAAATACTCTTCATCTTCCGGTTCGATTTGCGAGGCAATATGTTCACCCTTAGAAGCCTTTACATACTCAATGATGTCTTCCGTGCTATCTTTCCATTGTCCGAAGTTATCATTACAATAAATGACGGGCAAGTCCAACTCTTTAAAGTGCTTTTTAAGCTCGAGAATCGGTTCAACAATCGCTTCCGTATGTTTACGTAGCATGTCGCCACCTTCAAAATCAAAATCATTGAACAAATCAATAATGAGTAATGCCGTCCTAGACATAGAAATACCTCCTTACTATAAAACTCCTATAGCAAAGAGGTACCACTTTTTCATTTGAAGTATGCTTATTCAGCGAACGTTTTACTGCGGAACATAAATGCCGTGATGAGATAGAAGGCGATGATATGAAGGGCGACATAGAAAATCGAGAAGCCCATCGTAGCGTCCATCGCTTTCATAAACTCTGGGTTGACGTCATAGATGGAAAGGTCTGTATGCAAGAAGACAATCCATTTCGCAAGCTCAGGTTTCCAAGCGACGAGAAGACCGCCGATGATACTTGAGGCGAAGTTTGCGAGTACCGTGAAACCGATGACGACGCCGACCGACTTGAAGACGACCGAGAACATGAGCGTCAAGAAGATGATGAAGATCGGTCCGCTCACACTGATGAGGATCGGACGGACGACATCCCATGTGACAGAGCCGTCTAACGTGAGTGAGAACCCGAACGCGACGACCAAGATAAAGACGAATTGGAGCAACATGACGAGGACGGCCATGACGAGCTTCGACAATAAGATGCGGTCGCGAGAGTACGGGCTCATCAACAAGTGTTTCAACGTATCAAATTTCAATTCGTTCCCGACCATCTCGGCCGTAAAGACAATCGTAAAAATACTCAAGAAAGCGATGGCACCCATCGTTGAAAATTCAAAGAATGATGCCGCTTCTGGTGTACCTTCACCACTGGCCAATACAGCGTATACGATGAGGATGATTGCTGTATACACGCCTAGGGCGACGTATGGTTTAATCGTACGACGCCATTTCATCCATTCATTGCTGAGTAATGAACGCATTGTTCGTACCTCCTTCTTTTTTCGTCAATTTCAAGAATTGTTCTTCGAGTGACTCGTGTTTCATGCCAATTTGATAGACGGCGATATCGCGCTCGATTAATTGTTTCAGTAAGACCGGAATGTCTGTCTCTTGACGCGGTACGATAAACGACTCGGCAGACTGCTGGACGATTTTCACATCATCGAAGGCGAGTGCTGCGACGTCAAGTGCCTCGTTCATCTGTTCCTTGGCAACTTTACAGAGGATGACGCTGTCAGCCTTCGTCTGTCCGTCTTCCACTGACTTGATTTGTCCTTGGTCAATGATTGCGAAACGGTCGGTGATCAATTCCATCTCGCTCAATAAATGGCTCGAGATAAGGATGGCGATTCCGCGGTGGTCCGCAAGATGGCGTAAGTAATTCCGAAGGTCGGCGATCCCGGCTGGGTCAAGACCGTTCGTCGGCTCATCTAAGATGAGCACTTTTGGGTTATGCAACAAGGCACGGGCAATCCCGAGGCGCTGTTTCATCCCGAGTGAGTACTGTTTGACTTTCATATCGAGCTTTCCGTCGAGTCCGACGAGGGCACCGAGTGCATTCAAGTCGACTTTTTTCAAGTTCGGAATCAAGTTCATCGCATGAATCAAGTTTTCCCGGCCCGTCATGTACGGATAGAATGCAGGATTCTCGACGATGGCCCCGATTCGGCTGAGCGCTTCTTGGCGGTTGTTCGCCACGTCATACCCATCGACTGTCACGGTCCCGTGCGTCGCAGGCATGAGACCTGTGATGATTCGAATAGTTGTCGTCTTCCCGGCGCCGTTCGGTCCGAGGAATCCGAAAATTTCTCCTGGAACAACGTCAAAACTGACATTTGTCAATACCGTTGCTTTTCCCATCTTTTTATGGACATTTTGTACGGATAACATGTGGTCACCTAGCTTTCTGTTAAGAGTAATAGTGTAATGCCTACACTCCCTATTACGAGGCTGTTTGAAATAAGGTTTCATCTTTTTTTGAAATTGTTGAAACAAATACATCAAGACACAATTTATCGATAAGCAAAACTTATTGAAATAGTATGGACGAATTGTGAATTTGTAAGGGTCTTTCTGCGACGAAAGGTGTAGTATGAAGTTGAGCGTAAGAGGCAAGATTTGGTTTTGTTCACCAGGGTAGGAGAAAGGTGAACTGCTTCGGGCTACATGTTAAAATGAAAGCGTTCACAGATTGAACGTTTAGGAATGGATAAGGGGGATTTATTCAATGGGAGAGTCGTCGAATGTTCACGAGAAATCGCAAGCATTTTATGGTCCTAACTTAGGCTACATCATTGAACTGTACGAACAATATTTGGAAGACCCATCATCGGTCGATGAAGAAACGCGCCGATATTTTGACGAATTTGGGGCACCGGAAACGTCGACACCGACAGAAGTTCCAGTCTCGGGTCCATCGTTTGATTTAGAGAAGGTCGTTTCGGCGACACGGCTCATCAACGACATCCGTGCTTTCGGTCATAAAGCAGCTGATATTTATCCACTAAAAGACCATCCGCGCGAGCAGGAGTTATTCGAACTGTCACGCTATGATTTGACAGAAGAAGACTTAAAACAAATTCCAGCCCGCCTTTTATCAGATGATGCACCAAAACCAAACGCGAGCGCCTTGGAACTATTCCGTCACTTGCTTGACGTTTATACAGGAACGGTCGCCATCGAACTCCGTCACTTAGATGACATGGAAGAGAAGAAGTGGATTCGTCGTCAAGTCGAACAAGGGGCGTTACAGCAAACCTTCTCGAAAGAAGAAAAAATTGAGTTATTCAAACGTTTGGCTGAAACAGAACTGTTTGAATCATTCCTTCATAAAACATACGTCGGACAAAAACGCTTCTCGATCGAAGGATTGGATGCGATGGTGCCACTTCTCGATGCGATGGTCGGAGGCCTCATTTCGAGCGGTTCGGAACATATCAACATCGGGATGGCCCACCGTGGACGTTTGAACGTACTTGCCCATGTTCTCGGCAAACCATACGAAATGATTTTTGCGGAGTTCCAGCACGCACCGAACAAAGAATTGATCCCATCTGAAGGGTCAATCGGCATCAACTTCGGTTGGTCAGGCGATGTGAAATATCACCTCGGTCTTGACCGGAAAGTGGTCGAACAGCAAAAAGAAGTCCGTCTCAACTTGGCGAACAACCCGAGTCACCTCGAGTTCGTCGGGTCGGTCGTCGAAGGATACACGCGTGCCGCACAAGATGACCGTTCTGAAAAAGGATCGGCTGTACAGCACGACGATTTGGCAGCCTCAATCTTGATCCACGGAGATGCGGCCTTCCCAGGACAAGGCATCGTCGCGGAGACACTCAACATGACAAACTTGACGGGTTACCGTACAGGTGGGACGGTTCACGTCATCGCCAACAACACAATCGGTTTCACAACGGACCCGAACGATTCACGGTCGACGCGTTACGCAAGTGATATCGCCAAAGGCTACGAGATTCCGGTCTTCCATGTGAATGCGGATGATCCGGAGGCATGTGTTGCCGTCGCGAAGTTGATCAGTGAGTATCGTGCCAAGTTCCATAAAGATATCTTGGTCGACTTGATCGGGTACCGCCGATACGGTCACAACGAAATGGACGAACCGATGAACACGAACCCGGTCCTTTACAAAGCCATCAAAGGACACCAGTCTGTCCGTCACGTCTATGCCGCACGACTTGAGGAAGAAGGCGTCATGACGAAAGATGAGAAGGCGCAAATCGAACAAAAAATCGAAGAGGCATTAAAGGCGGCACGTGATCTCGTTCCTTCTGAAGAAGAGGATGCAGACATCGTGTTACCGGATGCGGTCCATAAAGGATTCCCGAAAGTCGATACGAGCGTCGAACGAGAATTCCTCACGCAATTGAATGAAGAGTTATTGAACTGGCCGGAAGGCTTTGGTGTCTTCCATAAGCTTCAAAAAGTACTCGACCGTCGTCGTGATGCGTTCAGCGAAGGTGGAAAAATTGACTGGGGTCATGCGGAGACGCTCGCCTTCGCGTCAATTCTTTCAGATGGTACGCCGGTCCGCTTGAGCGGTCAAGATTCAGAGCGCGGAACGTTCGCCCAACGGAACATCATGTTGAACGATGTCGAGTCAGGTAAGAAATTCTCGCCACTCCATGAGTTGTCGACGGCGAAAGCATCGTTCTCGGTCTATAACAGCCCGCTCTCAGAAGGTTCGGTGCTTGGATTTGAATATGGCTACAACGTATTCGCACAAGATACACTCGTCCTGTGGGAAGCACAATACGGTGACTTCGCGAACTCGGCACAAGTCATGTTCGACCAGTTCATCTCGGCGGGACGCGCGAAATGGGGCCAAAAGTCAGGCCTCGTCATGCTCTTACCGCACGGTTACGAAGGACAAGGGCCGGAGCACTCAAGTGCACGTATGGAACGTTACTTGACACTTGCCGGGGAGAAAAACTGGACAGTCGCAAACCTTTCGTCTGCGGCACAGTACTTCCATATTCTTCGTCGTCAAGCAGAGATGCTCGGGAAAGAAGAGATTCGTCCGATGATCATCATGACACCGAAGAGTCTGCTTCGTCATCCGCTCGCCACGTCACCAGTCGAGGCGTTCACGGAAGAGAGCTTTAAACCAATCGTCGAACAACCAGGTCTCGGGGAAAACACAGAGAAAGTCGAACGTCTTGTTTTCTGTACAGGGAAAATGGCAATCGACCTCGCGGAAGCGGTCGGCAAGTCAGAAGAGTCACTCGACTTCTTGCATATCGTCCGGGTCGAAGAAATCTATCCGTTCCCGGTTCGTGAGATTCGTGACGTCATCAGCCGTTATCCGAACGCGCGTGAAATCGTCTGGGTTCAGGAAGAACCGAAAAACATGGGGGCTTGGACATATATCGAGCCTCGTTTAGAAGCGGTCACAACGAACCGACTCGATGTCCGTTATATCGGTCGTCGCCGTCGTTCGAGTCCGGCTGAAGGGAATCCGACAGCTCATAAACAAGAACAAGCACGCATCATCCGTGAAGCACTCTCTCGTGACGTCGTCTCGAGCGGTGCAGGCACGAGCACATATCAAAAAGATCGTAAATAAGTTAAGGGGGAACTCATTGTGATCGAAATCAAAGTACCGGAGTTAGCAGAGTCCATTACGGAAGGAACGGTCGCGACATGGCTCAAACAGCCAGGCGACCAAGTCGAAAAAGGTGAAGCCATCGTCGAGCTCGAGACAGATAAAGTCAATATCGAAGTCCCGGCTGACGAAGCGGGTGTGTTAGAAGAGCAACTTGCCGGAGAAGGGGACACGGTTCAAGTCGGTGAAGTCATCGCACGTCTCGGTTCAGGTTCTGGTGGCGGAACGGCTGTCGCGACGAAGACGAAGACGGAAAACGCGACAGAAACGAAAACAGAAGCACCGACTGAGAAAAAGACAGAGTCTATTGAAGAAGGCAAGAAAGTCGAGAAACGTGAAGAGCACGTGGCGAGCCCGGGTAAAGGACCAATCGCGACACCGGCTGCACGTAAACTCGCTCGTGAGAAAGGCATCGATCTCTCAGCCGTTCAAACGAATGATCCAATCGGGCGCATCAACGTCCATGATGTATCGAGACATGAAGAGAAACCGGCTGTGAAAGAGCAGAAACCAGCGGCGGCAGCTTCGGCACCACAACCAGCTGCAGCTGCAAATGGAAAAGAAGAAGAGCGCATCAAAATGACACGTCGCCGTCAGACGATTGCGAACCGTCTCGTTGAAGTGCAACAGACGGCAGCGATGCTCACGACGTTCAATGAAATCGACATGTCTGCGGTCATGGCACTTCGTAAACGTCGCCAAGAGAAGTTCGTGAAAGACAACGATGTCAAACTCGGCTTCATGTCATTCTTCACGAAAGCAGCAGTGGCGGCTCTCAAGCGGATGCCTTACTTGAACGCTGAGATCCAAGGTAACGAAATCGTCTTGAAGAAATATTATGACATCGGAATCGCCGTTTCGGCTCCAGATGGTCTCGTCGTTCCGGTCGTCCGTGAAGCGGACCGCAAAAACTTCGGGGAGATCGAGAAAGATATCCTTCACCTCGCGGGCAAAGCGCGTAACAACAAACTCGGGTTGAGTGATTTGACAGGTGGTACGTTCACGATCACAAACGGTGGCGTGTTCGGTTCACTCCTCTCGACACCAATCTTGAACGGACCGCAAGTCGCTATCCTTGGGATGCACTCGATTCAACTCCGTCCAGTCGCCATCGATGCGGATACAATGGAGAACCGTCCGATGATGTACGTGGCACTCTCGTATGACCACCGAATCGTAGATGGTCGTGAGGCTGTGACATTCCTCAAGCACATTAAAGACATGATTGAAGATCCAGAACAATTATTGTTCGAAGCGTAAAACGAGAAGGTACTCGCTCCTATGTAGGGGCGAGTGTTTTTTTTGTAAGGTTATATTGAAACCCTTTTTATGGGATTTGTTGTTGGGTAAATATGTTATCCTTGATGGAGAATAGCTAGAAAAGGGTGTGGGGACAGAATGAAACGGAAAAAAGCGTTTTGGTGGGTTGCACTGACGGGACTTGTCGTCATCGGGATTGCTTCCTATGTTGGCTATACATATTGGAGTGGACCGAATCCAAATGAACTTGACCGGGAGCAGATGACGGAAGAAGACTACACGCGAGCACTCGAATTGATTGATATCATCAAGGAAGAAGACCCACTCGGGCGGCGTCAAAATGTGACGCGCCGCATCAATCCACAGGAGACGACGGGACTCATCTTTGATGATCCCAAAAAGCTGAACAAAGGGAATCTTATTGACGCGATGCATCTGATGACCCATCAAAAAATCTTGGCGACAGAAAAAGCGGGTGCCATCCCGATGACGCATGACAATCTGAAAGAGGTTCGTGACTATTTGGAGTTGTTGCGTGACAAGAATAAAATCAAAAACGATGACTATCTTCAACTCGGTGGTATCATTGAACGCTGGGAACAAGCCATCTTCGATGAAATCGATAAAGAGCAGGACGTTTTGTTAGAGGAAATGTATGCCGCCATCGGATTCTCGAACGGACTGGCGACACGTGCGGAAGAAGAGTTGTTCATCTTGAATAACTTTGGGGGAGAATACGTGTATACGCTGGATTTAGAACCGATGCCAGAAGAGGAAGAACAGAAGGGAGACGTGAATACGAATACGGAAGAATAAGCAAAAGGAGTTCATCACGAACTCCTTTTCGTATGGAGAAACGACGTCACGAAAGCGACTCATGGAAAGAAAGTTGATGTTTCCCGTTCGCTTTTGACCGATATAACGCGTCGTCCGCTTGTTCGATGGCAATGTGTGGTGGTTCCGGTGGACTCCAAATGGACACCCCGATACTAGCCCCGACTTTCACCGATGCGATGTCTAGCGTAATCGGTTTAGAAATTGTATCGATGAGTGTGTTTCCAACCTCCCGAATTTGTTGGGTCGAACGCTCAGTCCTTGGGAACATGAGGAAGAACTCGTCTCCGCTCAATCGAACGGGATAGACCTCCTCGATGGGCAGAGCCCGTAACCGTTGTGCGACCTCGACCAAAACCTCGTCCCCGCCCCCATGACCATATGTATCATTCACCGCCTTGAAGCCATCGAGGTCGAGATAGAAGAAGACGTACGGTTCTTTCGAGGTGTGTAGTTGATTCAGCTGCTCACGTAGGGCGACCCGATTTGAAAGACCGGTCAGTGCGTCACGATTCGCTAGTTTTTCAAAGTGTACCCGTTCCGACTCTGACTCCGTAAGGGAGGTGACGAGCGATTCGAGCGCGAACGCGAGCGACTCAATCTCTTTGATTCCTGATTGATGGGGAAACGTGTTTGCTTTCCCTTGTTCCATGAGCGAAGCCGTTTCGGTGATTCGCTTCAACGGTCTCGTCACGATCGAAGCGAGTAGCCAACCGAGTACAGCCGTCACAAGTGAGGCCAATAAACCAATCCATAGAATTCTCGTTTCAAGTGTCTCGACTGGTGCAAACGCGACTGCCGTCGGCTGACGGACGACGACCTGCCAACCAAGTCCAGGATATTCATCATATCCTTCTCCGATTGACATGCCTGTCAGATAGTCTTGACCGTCATCCCACTCTTTCACGGAGGCGCCTTCTGTAAAGGATACAGGGAGTGGTTTTCCGACCATGTCGTCTGGACCGAGGAGCACGACACTGTCTCGTTCACTGATGACGAATAAATCCGTATCATCGACTTGTTCATGAAGCGTTCGATTGAAATGTTCGAGTACTTCTTTCCCCCAGGCCCAGCTTAAATGAGTGGCAAGTACCCCTTGAAACGAGCCGTCCTGGAAAAGCGGGACACTGATATCGACGAATTGAAGGGGTTCCCCCGTCGGATTAGGCAATAATTCAGCTAAGAGGACCGCCTCGTGGACATCTCCGATAAAGGGAGCATCTTGTGCTTTGAGATAAACCGGTCGTTCGGCAATCGAGGCTCCCTCGAGAATCCCGTTCGTCGAAGCGACGACGGTCCCGGCCGCATCCGTGACGCCCATCCATGAGAAGGCGGGGATGTTCGTCTGGACTTGATCGAGGAGTCGACGTGTTTCATCTCGGTCCTCTAAATCGAGACCTTGTAAGAGTTGGACTTCTTGATAGCGTGACCACATATAAAAATCGAGCTTGTCCGCCAACTGATGCGATGTCGTCGAGAGGCGTTCCCCGATTTCTTGTTCGAGTGAATCAGATGCCCTATGACTGATGAGAGAAGTGAGGGCGATTGTCAGTAAAAAGACGAGCGTGGCAATGCTGAGCGCCAAAATGAGTCCGAGGCGCATCGTAAAAGACTTGATCATGCGTAAATAAACCTCCTAAAGCTTGAATTGAAGAGAATTATGAAAAACGAGTCGATATCATGATAGGAAGAAGAGCTTCCGCTATAATGAAAGACGAGTCAAAATAGATAGAGGTGAAGAGAATGAAAAAGAATCAATTGTTGGTCATCTTGACCATCGTTGCGGTCGCGTTAATCGCATTGGTGTTCGTCTTACTCAACCAAGATGAGTCGACGACAGCCGAGCGTGGCGATCACGTCTCGATTGAAGGACAACCGACACTCGGAAACCCGGATGCGAAAGTATCCGTCGTCGAGTTCGGAGATTACAAGTGTCCTTCGTGTAAACAGTGGGGTGAAACGATTTACCCGCAACTGAAAGCGGATTATCTCGACAAGGAAGACGTCAGCTTCAGCTATATTAACGTCTTGTTCCATGAACAAGAATCAATTTTGGCATCCCTCGCTTCCGAGTCGGTATACGAGCAAGATCCTGAGTCGTTCTGGAAGTTCCATAAGGCGCTCTACGATGCGCAACCGGAATCACAACAACACGACAATGCGTGGGTGACCGTCGAGAAGCTGAAAGAAATCGCAAGCAAGACGACGACATCGGTCGACTTGGCGAAGTTTGAGCAAGACCTTGGGGAAGAATCGACCGTGCTTGAAAAAGTCAGTACGGATGATGGTCTTGTAAAAGAGAACGGTGTCCAATTCACGCCGTCTATCATGATCAACGGTGTGATGCTCGAAGACCCGTTCGATTACGAAAAAATCCAAGAGCTGATCGAGCAGGATTTGTAAGATGAAATCATTTCTCGAAAAGTATGGGTTATACCTCGCTTGGCTCGTCTCGTTGACGGCGACGCTCGGCAGTCTCTACTTCAGTGAGATCCGGGAGTTCGTGCCATGTGAGCTATGTTGGATTCAACGTATCTTTATGTATCCGCTGACCATCCTCTTGGGGATTGCCGTCTTCACGGAAGATCGGGCGGTTCGGAAATATGTGTTACCGCTTACTATCATAGGCGGTTTCGTATCACTTTACCATTACTTGGTACAGAAAGTGCCAGGTTTTGCAGAAATTCAACCTTGTGCACAAGGAGTTCCGTGTAGCGGTCAATACATTAACTGGCTCGGGTTCATCACAATCCCGTTCCTCGCATTGACAGCTTTCACGCTCATCACGATCCTCATGTGGAACGTCAAAAAGCGATAAGGAGTTGGCATGTGTGAAGAAATGGTGGATGATTGGTTTGACGACGATGCTTATCGTCCTAGCAGGATGCGGTCAAGAGATTGAGGATCCGCTCAACTGGGAAGTCGAATCGTTCGAATATACGAATCAAGATGAAGAAATGGTCAGTCTTGACGATTTAAAAGGGAAAGTGTGGATGGCGGATTTCGTTTTCACAAGCTGTGAGACCGTCTGTCCACCGATGACATACAATATGACAAAGCTGAATGAAGCGCTTGAAGAAGAGGGCGTCGAAGACGTGCAATTCGTTTCCTTCAGCGTCGACCCGACGGTGGACACTCCGGAGAAGATGAAAGAGTTTATGAGTGGCTATGACCTTGCGAAAGCAGATTGGCAGTTCCTCTCAGGTTACTCGCAAGACGAGATTGAAACGTTTGCCCAACAGAACTTCAAGGCGCTCGTCCGGAAGCCTGACGAAGGTACACAAGTCGACCACGGTACGTATTTCTATTTGGTCGACCAGGAAGGAAAGATCATCAAGGCGTATCCTGGTTTCCAAAACGTTCCGACCGAAGACATCATCAACGACATTAAAATCTTGCAAAAATCTTAACCGAAGACCTGCTCCACCAAACACGGGTGAGCAGGTCTTTTTGGTTTAAGAGAACTGATATAATGGAATAACCAGAATGCTCAATGAAGAGCACGCCATTTTTTTGAAAGATAAGCGAATCGACATACTTTCTCGGATAGAAACGGCGAAGGCACGCTATAATCAATTCAACGAACTATTAGAAAAGAGGACCTACATGAAAAAGACGATGTTGCTCTCATTGGTTGGAATGGCGGCTGTCACCGGAACGATTCTGACACAGTACAAACCACTTGGACGAAAGCCGAAATCGCTTCAATCTCCGAACCGGATCAATGGAAAGTTCCGTAATCAATATGAGACACCGATGAACTTCTCTGCGCAAGACATGGTGTCGATGGCGCGCGACTATCGTGATGTGACGTCACTGCGTAAGCCTACCGAACGTCTTCCGATCGTGCCAATCGATTTTGAGGAGAAGACGGACTCGAGCTTCACAAGAATCTATTGGCTCGGTCATTCGGCGCTCATGGTACAAATGGACGGGAAGACGATGCTCGTCGATCCGATGTTTGGACGTAGCCCATCCCCACTCCCGTTCGCTAAAAACGAACGCTTCAGTGAAGACTTGCCGTTCGAACTAGAGGACTTGCCCGAAATCGATGTCGTCTTATTGACACATGACCATTACGACCATCTCGATTATGGAACGATTCTTGCCATCCAAGACAAGGTCGCCATGTTCATCGTACCGCTCGGGGTAGGGAGTCATTTGAAACGATGGGGTGTCGGGGCAGAACGAATCGTAGAACGGGATTGGGGCGAGTCGTATGCGTTAGGGTCGTGGACATTCGTCTGTACGCCGGCGCGTCACTTCTCCGGTCGCTCGTTGACGGACCGCAACAGCACACTCTGGGCATCATGGGTCGTCCTAGGTGAGACAGATCGGCTCTTCTTCAGTGGGGATAGTGGCTACGCGCCGCATTTCAAGATGATTGGCGAACAGTACGGGCCGTTTGATTTTGCCGCACTTGAATGCGGGCAATATGACGTGCGCTGGCCAGACGTCCATATGCAACCGGAAGAGACCGCGCAAGCGTTTCACGATTTACGGGCCGACCAAATGATCCCGATCCATTGGGGGGCGTTCACGCTGTCGTTCCACGATTGGTTCGACCCAGCGGAACAGATGTCGTCTCTCTTACCAAAAGAAGTCGTCCTCACTCCAAAAATCGGGGAGAGAATCACGCTCGACGGTCGGAATGATACGACGACGTGGTGGCGAGAGCTCAAAGACGCAAACAAGCGATGACCTTGGTCACCGCTTGTTTTTTTGTTAGGAAGACATCTTCTCTGTGGAATCTTCCTCGATATGCAATTGATGCTTTCTCGTGTATACAAGAAATGCGCCGGTCATCGCGATCGAACTGATTCCGAACAAGACGACCATGAGCTGAAGTCCAATCAAGTCGAGGAAGAATCCTGTCACGAGAAGGACGACTTGGAAGATAATCCGGTCGAGCATGTTTCGGAACGAGAAGAAACGACCGTGATATTCTTTTGGCATCCGTGTCTGGAAAATCGTGACCGCCGTCGGGAAGAAGCATCCGACCGAGAAGCCGAAGAGAACGAACGCAGCAATGGACATGAACGGGATGTCCGCAAAATAGAGCATCAGTTGGGCGACACCGATTAAAAACGAGAACGAGAATAAAATCGAGAACGCCGAGAATTTTTCTCCGATCCGTTTAATCATAAAGGCACCTGTCATGAAGGCGAGTCCTTCTGCCGTATAAATCCATCCTTTAATCGCCGTCGAATCCTGCAGCTCACTGATATTGATGACGAGCAAGTTGAACCCTCCGAGGAAGAGGAGTGGGATGAGCGTCATGACGAGCGTCATGAAGATGACGGGAATCGATTTGATGATTGGGAAGACGTCTTTGAAACCGCTCGACGCTTTCGCATCGACCTTTTTCGCCGAGGGCGTTTTCGTCTCATCGAGTTTCAAGAAGAGCGTCGCCACCGCTAGCAACAGGTAGGCGACGAGCGAGAGCGCGTAGACGTTACGGAGCGAGATCAGTGTCAAAAGGACACCTGCAATCGCCGTCCCGATGACACGCGACAAGGTAGACACATTCATATGAACGCCGTTCAAGGCAAGAAGTTCCCGTTCTTTCACGATGAGCGGAATCGCTGCCTGAAGGGCAGGGAAATAAAAAGCGGCCGATCCCTGTAAGATAATCAAGAAGATGACCATCCACACGACCGAATTCGTCTCGATGGCGACGAACATGAAAATCACGCTGAGCGCCCGGACGATGCTCGAGATGAGCATGATTTTTTTCTTAGAACCTTGGTCGGTCAAGCGACCCGCGAGCGGACCGATGGCGACCCCGGCAAGTAAGCCGATGGCGAGAATGACCGCCTTCACAAAGTCAGAGGGGACGCGGTCTTGCATAAATTCCAAGTTCCCGATGATGCCGAGCCATAGACCAAGACCGGCGACGAATTCGCCCGTCAAGATGATCCAGACGTTCCGATTTTTCCACATAGATGTATTCCTCGATTCTTATCTGTTGATAATAATTATGCTTGAGAATGATTCATTTAGCCACAAAAAAGAAGCCAAACGTCGGCTTCTTCATCAATCAAATATCACAGTTGTCGTCGGTGCACGTCGCGCCGTTCGAAAGGACTTGGATCGTCGGATTGTTCTCAGACCAGACTTTTTCGAGCACTTGCGTGAACGCTTCCGTCGGCTGAGCACCAGACACCCCATATTTGTTGTCGAATACGAAGAACGGGACACCCGTGATGCCGAGGTCGCTTGCGCGTTTCTCTTCGGCACGGACGTCTTCCGTATACACGTCAGTCGTCAAGACGTCACGCACGGCGTCACGTTCGAGTCCGACGCTTGTCGCGATTTCAAGCAGCACATCGTGATTCCCGATGTGTTTCGCGTCGACAAAATACGCCTGAAGCAACGCTTCCGACAATTCTTTTTCTTTCCCGACCGTTTTCGCGTAATGCGTCAAACGATGCGAGTCGAGCGTACCCGTCACGACCATGTTCTCAAAATCGTAATCGAGTCCGACTTCGCGGGCCTGAGCGGCGACTTGTGCAGTCGTTCCTTTTGCCTGTTCGATCGGCATCCGATATTTCGTTGCGAGTGCCTCATAGATGGTACGTGAATCATTCGTCGGGGCGTTCGGGTCGAGTTCGAAACTCTTGAATTCGACTTCCACTTGGTCTGCCTGTGGGAACTGTTCGAGCGCCTCTTCTAGACGACGCTTACCGATATAACAAAACGGGCAGACATAATCTGACCATACTTCAATTTTCATGATGAATCCCTCCTGTCCTTAGTGTAGGAAATCTTGAATTCAAAGTACAGGAAACGGCTCATGAAAAAAGCCCTCCACGAGGAGGACTTAAAAGACGTACCAAAACACACAGACGAAGTGGGCGAAGCTTCCGAACAAGATGAACAGATGGAACACCTCATGGAAGCCCCATCCGCGCCAGTTGACGAATTTTGGCTTGAACCCGTAAATGAGTCCACCAATCGTATACATGACGCCCCCGAGGACGAGCCAGAAGATGCCGGCGTTGCCAATCACGTCATGGAGCGGTCCGATAAAGAAGACGGACAGCCAGCCCATGCCGATATAGAGCGCGGTCGACAAGAAACGCGGGGCATGGAACCAGACGAGTTTGAAGATAATGCCGAACAAGGCGAGTGCGTGTACGGTACCGAAGAGGACCCACCGCGTCGGTCCTTCGAGCGCGAGTAACGTGAGCGGTGCGTATGTACCCGCAATCAATGCGTAAATCATCGCATGATCGATTCTCCGGAAGAAAGCGATGACGTTCGGCGAGGCGATGATGCTATGGTAAAGACCTGACGATAAGTAAAGAAAAACAAGGCTGATCCCGAATAGAATCGCGGCCATAATCGCAAGTGGCGAGCCGAGTAACGAGGCTTTGACGACCATCGCGATGAGGGCGATGAAAGCCAGTACCGCACCGGCAAGATGCGTCAGTGCGTTGATGGGTTCACGGAAAATCGAATGCATGTAAAACACTCCTTATCACATCATGTAGTATCGATAACTACATGATATACTGAAGAGGAACAAACAGCAAGGTGTACCTTTCGACAAATGGAAGTTTTCTTTATACTTAGGAAGTGAGGTGAGGGAGATGAAAGCGAAGGACATTACCGAAACGGAAGGCACACTCCCGCGGGATGTGCTGCCGACCATCGATTTATACATGGATCAGGTCATCCAGCTGTTCGAGCAGCATTATGGGAAGATGAAGCGAAACGAGGAGGAGACCATTTTGACGAAGACGATGATCAACAACTATGCCAAGGGCAAGTTGTTTCATCCAGTCAAAAATAAAAAGTATACAAATGAACATCTGATGTTACTCAGTTTGATTTATGAGATGAAAGGTCTCTTGTCGATCAGTGATATTAAGGAGACGCTCCGTCCGTTGAACGAGTCGGATGAGACGTTCTCACTTGAAGACTTCTACGAGGCCTATCAGGCTCAGAAAGTGAAGAATCTAGAAGCGTTCGAAGCCCAGGCGAACACGCTATTAAGTACATCGCTCGAAAAAGAGAGCGATGTCAAGCGAACGCTCGCCATCGCATCTGCCGTTCATATGAGCCACTTGTATCAGCGGTTGGCCGAACAATTGATCGATGAGAACTAAAAACAACTCCTCCGAAGACAAATCGTCTGCGGAGGAGTTGTTTTTAGTTATTGATGTATTTCTCGTAAACCGTACCGAAGTCTTTACGGTTCCATTCATGATAGTGACGTTGTAGCCAATCGAACGATTGCTCGTTCAATTCCTTGAACGTGTTCGGCACGTTCATGTCACCTTCACGGAGTCCGCTCAAGATCGAGACGGAGTGAGTCAATGATGTGTTCGCATACTCCATCATGCGACGGCCTTCCCGCTGAATCTCTTCAATCGCGAGGAGTGCCTTGTACAAATCTTTCACGTGCTCGATTTGTTTCTTGTTGATATCGATCGAGTATGGCTTGTCGCCGATTGTGAATTTGACTTCGACATCGAGGTCGACGGTGCCGGCCGTCTCGAACATGACGTGCTTAATCGGGTAGTGTGCGTACGGGTAACGATATAGCACTCGTTTCGAACTCATCGCACTCGTTCCATCAAGGTGAATCATACCTAAGTTTGTAAAGCAGTATTCATCCGATTTTGATTTGATCAAGAAATAGATCTTTTCGTTATCCTCATGGAGGACATAATCATCCGAGTCCGCCTTATCAAAATCGGACGGGTCGATCACCTCACCGATGTCGCTGAAGCCAGTCAAATCAGAAGCCAGTTTTTTGAACATGTCATTCACTCCTCAGTAATGGATTTTATGCATCTCTTTCGGGTCGGACCCGGTCCGCTCGTCACGATTGAGCGCATCGATGGCCGCCATCTCTTCTTTCGTCAACGTGAAGTCGAATACCTGTATATTTTCTTTGATTCGACTCGGTGTGACGGATTTTGGGATGACGGCGACGCCGTTCTGTAAGTGCCAACGCAAAATGACTTGGGCCGGTGACTTGCCGTGAGCGTTCGCAATCTTGACGATCGTCTCATCTTCGAGCGCTTCGCGTCCTTTCATGAGTGGACTCCACGCTTGAATCTGGATGTCATATCGTTTGCAGAATGCAATCAGTTCTTTCTGAGACAAATATGGATGGATCTCGACCTGGTTCACGGCCGGGACAATCGAGCATGATTGAATGATTTGTTCCAAATGCTCGATTTCAAAGTTTGAGACTCCGATTGCTCGGACGCGTCCTTCTTCATACAACTGTTCGAGTGCTTTGTACGTTTCGACGAATTTACCGAAACGGGGCATCGGCCAGTGGATGAGGAACAAGTCGACATACTCGAGACCGAGCCGATCTAGGCTATCCTGAAACGCTTGGAGCGCCTCGTCGAATCCGTGAAACTCGTTCCAAAGCTTTGTCGTCACAAAGACGTCCTCCCGTGGGATGCCTGCTTCACGAAGCGCTTGTCCGACACTCTCTTCATTTTGATAAATCGCAGCCGTATCGATCAATCGATAGTCTGCATCGAGCGCAGCTTTGACCGTATCGACCGTCACCGCGCCATCTTCGACCTTATAGACACCGAGCCCGAGCATCGGCATCTTGACGTTATTATTCAACGTCGTCCATTCCATAAAAAATCCCTCCCTCTCGTCTATAACGTTACCGAAATTTTGGATGAAGGGAAAGTAAAAACTACAGACGGATGCTTTCCCCGTGCGCCTTGATCACAATTTGGTCACGGTCGAGTTTTGCGGCCGCGACGAGACGATGATACGGTTCCTCGACAGGCTCATAAGAAAGGACGAACGTATCCCAATGCATCGGGAAGAAACGCTTCGCTCCGCTCTCTTTGTACATCATCCAAGCCTGTTCCGGAGTACAGTGTGCTTCCTGGAACGAGTCCGGTTGATAGGCACCGATTGGGAAGAAGGCGAGGTCGATCGGTTCACGGTCGGCGAGTCCTTTGAAGGAGTCGGTATAGGCCGTGTCTCCTGCGAAGAGCATACGAATCCCTTTGTATTTGAGCAGGTATCCGTTGTACCCCATATGTTTGTCCCACGGGAAACGGTTGCCCCAATGCTTGACGGGAATGGCGCGGACATCGAGCCCGTTCGCAAGTGTCACTTTGTCATGTGGATGCAGTTCGAGCGTCTGCAGACTCGGGTATCGGCGCAACAGGCGGCTCGTCCCAGGAGCAGAGACGACAATCGTCTCGCGAGTGATGAGTCGCTTCAAACTTTTATGGTCAAAGTGGTCCATATGGGCATGGCTGAGTAGGATGACATCGACCGGGCCGACCTCCTCAATGGAGAGGGCCGGAGCGGTGTGACGTTTCATGCCGACTGTCAGCGGTCCGAGATGGACACCGATTCGTTTTGAGAAGACGGGGTCCGTTAAAATCTTGAGCCCATACCAATGAATGAGGACCGTCGAATGCCCGATCCACGTCGCCTGCACATGCGTCTCATCAATGGTTGTCAGTTCTGGACGTTCCGGCCATTTAAAGCGCGGACGGGGGAGCTGTCGTTTGAATCGTGTATAGAGAAACGTTCCGACGCTCGCCAAGACGGCACTCGGAACGAGGATGCGTCGACGCATCATGCATCACCTCACTGTTCGAATATACTGTCATCATATCGCGAGGACAGATGCACCGCATCCGCCTAAAGGAGTAGAAAAAATGGGAGATTGTGGGGTACACTCTTGCGAATCCGCTTTCAATTTGATAAGGTGGCAGTAACTTAGGAAAGAGAGGTACACCGTGCCATGAAAAATACACGTTCACTCCAACGATGAGACGAATCATCACTGTTCGCTTGAACAGTCACGGGTGAAGTGTGTCCAGTTTTTCAAATACGGGAAGCGCTCGTTTTCCTCTTTGAACGGATTCCTTCACACCACCGCTTTGAAGCGGATGGTGTTTTTTGTTTCATCGCGTATCGGATTCATAAGCGAGGTGAAACAGATGTTAGCAGTAAAACAAGTCCGGTTTGACTATGACCGGAAACCATTATTTGACGCGGTCTCGTTCGAGGTCGCGGCTGGAGAGCGTGCCGTATTATTCGGATTGAACGGGAGTGGGAAGACGACGCTCTTCCGACTCGTGACCCGGGAGTTGACCCCGCAAGCCGGGAAGATTGAATGTCTTGGCGAGGTCGGACTCGTCCGACAGACCATCGAATCGACAGACATGACCGTACTTGAGTGGACGATGCGCAGTGATCTTGAACGATATGCGCTCTATGAAGATGTTTCTTCTGGTGACGAGATGCGTGTCATGCGGTCCTATGAACGGGCGCTCGCACTCGATGTGTACAACTTGGAACAAGAGGCGACAAGAGCATTGACTCGACTTGGGCTGGAGGAGCACCTCTTTCGAAACATGAACGAGCTAAGTGGAGGCGAGAAGACGCGAGCTCAGCTCTCAACACTGACGATGAAGCAGGTGGACCTCGTCCTGCTCGACGAACCGACGAACCATCTCGATCTCGAGTCAATCGACTGGCTCACGAAGTGGTTGAATCAGTTCAAGGGGACGGTGCTCATCATCTCACACGACCGTCAACTGATGGATGA
This sequence comes from Exiguobacterium sp. s163, assembly GCF_018617135.1. Classification (GTDB taxonomy): domain Bacteria; phylum Bacillota; class Bacilli; order Exiguobacteriales; family Exiguobacteriaceae; genus Exiguobacterium; species Exiguobacterium profundum. The sequence goes on along the minus strand of NZ_JACSJN010000007.1, from coordinate 9,670 downwards.
TGTCGCAACGACCATTCTTGAACTGTCAGATGGCCGGGTCACACGATACCCGGGAAATTATACGGCGTATAAACATCAAAAAGAAGAAGAACGCGTGCGTGACGAGCGAGCACATGCTCGATACGAGAACCGAAAGGCAGAACTTCTCGAGATGATTGCCCAATATAAAGGGTGGCACTTAAAGGCGAAAGCGACAGCGAGTGTCCGCAGTCCGGGAGCGCAAAAAGGAGCGGCCAATCTCGCCGTCAAAATGAAGGCAAGAGAACAGAAGTTAAGGCAGCTCGAAGACAATCGTCCACAAAAACCAAAAGAGGAGAAACCCATCTCCGTCCGTTTTGCGGCGGATGAGCTCGAAGCGAAAACGTGGCTGACGTGTGAGGATGTGACGTTTGGATACGACAAGCCGTTCTATGAACCGTTTTCCTTCTCGATGAATAAAGGAGAGCGGATCTCGATTACCGGACCGAACGGAAGCGGAAAGACGACGTTATTAAACGTGCTGATCGGTGAACGATTACCACACTCGGGCGTGATCAAGCGACATCCTCGTCTGAAGATCGGATATTTCTCTCAAACGCTCGAGCGTCTCCCGGAGACCGGAACGTTACTTGAGGCGTTACTCGCCAATAGTGAGATCGGAGAGACGGAGGCGCGGACGTTGCTCGCTCACTTCTTGTTCCGGAGAGATGAAGTGCACCGACCGATTACCGAGGCGAGCATGGGAGAAAAGTGTCGAATCGCGTTTCTCATCTTGTACTTCTCGGATGCCCATCTGTTGGCATTAGATGAACCGACGAACTATTTAGATGTGGCGACACGCGAACAAATCGAGGCGGCGTTGTCCGTCTATCCGGGTGGATTATTGTTGATTTCCCACGACCGCTACTTTCATCGTCTGACTTCGCGCACGATTGAATTAGGAGAGCACATTGTCATACGTGAGAACGATGAGCGCGATGAACCGGTCGATGTCGAACAAATGGTCAGAACGATGGACGAATTGACAAAAGATGAATTGAAATTTTTTGATGAAGCAGGAAACCTCCTACCATTTGACGAAACGAGTGAAATGAATCGAATCGAGTAGGAGTGAAGAACATGAATGGAGGAAGATTGTCGCGTGCGACGACGCGGAAGCGTAAACGCGTGTTCCGCATCACGACGGCATTGGCACTAGTGCTCGCCTTGGTCGGGATCATCGCCTTCGCGGCACTGATTGACAAGAAGCAGGACTCGGCTTTACCGGAATCAGATGAGATTGCCACGGAAATGGTCGACTCCGAGTCGGAACAACCGGCTGATACTGATGCTGAGACGGAATCAGCAGATAAGATTTATATCGGGCAACCGTATACGAAAGTATACGCGGATGACCGGGTCACGGTCGTTTATGAAGCCGACTTGGGTGATCGATTTGAACGGTTGGAGACGGTAAGTGGGTTTGTGAAAGTGCAGTTGAACGAGCGGGTGACCGGCTGGGTAACAGAAGAAAGTGTGACGACAGAGGCGACAGCATTATCGGATGACGAGGTGATTGCCGCTTGGCAACAAGTTGTCCCGAACTCTTCAGAGTCTGTCCTTGACTGGATTGGGAAAGATCTCGAAACCGTCCGTGCGGAGCTTGGCAGTCCTTCTGCCGTTCAACGCGACCAAGTGAACGAGTATCATTTTTATGATGGATTCTTCCTCATGGTCCGGGACCAAAAAGTACGGGCCGTTGATTGGGACAAACAAGCCATCGCGACGCCAGACTTACAACCGACTCGCGAACAAGTGACCGGAATTTGGTTCGAGGGTGAGACGGTCCAATTGAAACTGTTCCCTTATAGCGGCGTCATGCGTGTCCGCTTGGAGCAAAAATGAGACAGAGCGGGGGAATTCATTCTCCCGTTTTTTTATCGTTTTTCATTCAAATGAACGTTTGAATGTTTGGTTAAAATGGAATAAGATAAACAGTAGAAGGAGGAGTCAGTTATGGGACATCATCATGATCACGACCACCATCATCATCATCATCATCATTCGACGAATCAGCGGGCACTCTTACTCGTGTAAATTGTAATTTTATTTTGCATTAAATTTAAGGGGTGCTTTGCACTAATAAATCGAGTAGGAGACTAGCCATTAATTGACTAGTCTCCTACTCGATTTAAAATAGTCCTTTTTTCAATATATAAATACTTTAACTGCCATAAGCATACCCTTTTTCCAGTTCGTCTTTACTTGTAGTTATTTCTATTGTGATATGATCCTTTACACCCGATGTATGGGCAAGCTCTGCAATTTCTTCTTTGATTTCCCTAGTCTTGTTTATATCGGAAGAGTCTATAAGAACCGTAACGATAAGGGCATTTTCTTCTCCGTCCAGTGACCAAATGTGAAAATGAGAGAGGTCCTTTACAGCAGGAATATTGTTAATGGAGTTCGCCAGGTTCTCTACGTTTACATTTTCCGGCGAACCGTTCAATAAAATTTTCATTGTACTGAAAAATTCAGGTACAGTTTTATAGAGGATATAGAGTGCTATCAAAATCGATAAGATTGGATCCAATCGATAAGCCTCGGTAAAGTTCATTACGATACTCACAACCAAGACCCCAATCCACCCTAATACATCTTCTAGCATATGCAGGTTCAACATGCCTTCGTTTTTAGATGACCCTTTGCTTAGAATCCAAGCCGCATATCCATTCAATCCAATAGCCACGAGTGAAAGCCAAAACATGCCACTGTAATTAACCGGTTGCGGATCAATCAAACGTGGGATACTTCGGTAAATCATAAAAAATGAGCCGCCGATCAGTACTACTCCAGTTATCAACGCCCCTAATAATGAAAAGCGGTTATAACCAAAAGTGAACTGTTCATCTTGCTGCTTTTCTGAGTACCCCTGGAAAAACCAAGCGAATCCAATAGAAATGGAATCTCCTAAATCATGAACGGCGTCGGACATAATTGACACACTATTGAAAAGAGACCCAAAGAAAAATTCAATCATGGAAAAAATAAAGTTGGTGAAAAAAGCAATTTTAATATTCTTATTCGGTTGATTTTGGTGCGAGTGATTTTCTTGTTTCTCTGACTTTGAAATTTTAAAAACCTCCATTTAGTTTTATACCTTATTAGCTTTTATTGTTCTTGTTCATTGATATGAGTTAAGACTTGTTCGAGAATACTGAAAACATGAAGATCATCAAGACTGTAAACCATGCTTTTCCCTTCTCTTCTTGCCTTCACTAAACGTGAATCTTTCAATATTTTTAGTTGGTGTGAAATCGCGGACTGTTCCATATCCAATGCAAGCACAATGTTTCCAACACTGAGTTCTTTTTTCTGTAAGAGAAAGAGAATCGACAAGCGTGTAGGGTCACTAATCACTTTGAATAATTTGCTTATTGATTGAATCTTCTCTTTATTGATTGGCGAAGATGTTGATGTATCCATATGCTCTTATTCCTCTCATATGATTTTCCGTTCATATATATAATACCACATGGGTAAAACTGATTACGGCCATTGAAATGTACCAGTCTTGTAATCTTATTTACCAAAGAGTGACGAACAATTTACCAAGCGATGCCAAACTCCCGACCACCCTTCATAATCCCTCACTATGATTAATGTGCACACCTTAGGTGTGACATTGTCACAGGGGAGGGTTTTTATGCTTCGTTATTCCGCCATCCTAAGATTTAAAGAGCAAGGACTCAGTCTCAGAAGCATCGCAGCTAGCACCGGCAACTCGCGTCAGAAGGTGACGGAAGTGATTGAACGGGCAACAGAAAAAGGCTTGACGGGGCCGTTCGATGATGACATGACCGACAAGTGGATCGAAGAGTTCTTATTCCCTGAGAAGACGCTTGAATCTTCAGGGAGGCACCCGATCGACTTTGACTATGTGCACAGGGAGTTGGCAAAGCCGAACGTCACCCTGTCTCTCCTGCATCATGAGTACGAGATGGAATGTCGCACAAACAAACGTATCCCTTACTCCTATCGGAGTTTTGTACGACATTACAGCGCTCACGCGAACAAACACAAGGCCACGCTCCGGATTCATCGCAAACCAGGAGAGGTGATGGAAGTCGACTGGGCCGGTTCAACCGCATTCATCATCGACCGGGACACCGGAGAAAAAATAAAGGCATACATATTCGTGGCGACATTGCCTTGTAGCCAGTTGTCTTATGCCGAGGCGAGCATCTCGATGGACCTGTCGGCATGGATCACGTGCCATAACCATGCCTACAACTATTTCGGTGGGAGTACCCAGATTCTCATCCCTGACAACCTGAAGACCGGTGTCACGAGGAACACTTCACGTGAACTCATTCTCAACCCGACATATCGGGAGCTGGCTGAACATTATGGGACGGTCGTCATGCCCGCGCGCGTGAGCGCACCCAAGGACAAACCGAGTGTCGAGGGCTCCGTCGGTGTCATCTCGACTTGGATCATCGCCGCCCTTCGGAACGTCCACTGTTTCAGCCTCGAGGAGCTGAACCGCGAGGTCCATGAAAAGCTGGAAGAGTTCAACCGTCGCCCGTTCACCCGGAAGCCCGGTAGCCGTTTCTCCGCATTCGAGGAGGAAGAGAGGTTCGCGTTGGTGCCATTACCGAAGCATTCGTACAAACAGTCGAGTTGACGGACCGCGAAAGTCCGGCCGGACTATCACATATCCATCGAGAGCATGTTTTACTCGGTGCCCTACGAATACATCAACTGTCAGGTCGAGGTGCGACTGACCGAACAATTGGTCGAGGTGTATTTCAACGAGATGCGGATCGCCTCACACAAACGCACAATCGGACGTTTCGGACAATTATCGACCAACCGCGACCACATGCCCGACAATCATAAGCTCTACGTCGACCAGACTCCGGAGAACGCAAAAGATTGGGCAAATGGGACAGGGCCAAACACCCTGACAGTGATTAACTTCCTTCTCGACTCTTCACAGACCGAACGTTTGGCGCTCCAATCCATCTTCTCGCTGAAAAAGCTGGAGCGACGTTATTCCAAATATGAGATTGAGCGTGCCTGTAAGATGATTGTCTCCATGACCAATAGACCGACGGTCAAAGGCATCCAGAGCATCCTGGCAAACAATAAGAAGAGCGACGCCGAGCAGGAGTTGAAACGCAAGACGGAAACTGCCAACAGTCACTATGGCTTCATGCGTGGTGCGGCATACTATGGGGGAGCCGATACAGATGAATGAGCAGACGATGGCCAAACTGATCGAGATGAAGATGAACGGGATGGCCGAGGCCTACGAGGAACAGTCATCCAACCGCGATTTCCAGCACCTGGACTTTGATGAACGATTGGCGCTACTCGTCGACTTCGAGCATTCCAGACGAAAGAACGGCAAGCTGCACCGGCTGATCCAGGCCGCCTCGTTCATCAATTCGAATGCCTGCATCGAGGACATCGAGTACCATGCCGACCGTCGGTTGAAAAAAGAACAGATCCTCAAGCTAGCCAGCGGTACTTACATCTTAGATGGCCACAACTTGATCCTGAAGGGACCGACGGGGTCAGGGAAGACCTATCTCGCGACCGCCTTCGGGGTCTCGGCCTGCCGCCAGTCGTTCAAGGTGCGATATATCCGTCTGCCTGAACTGTTGGACGAACTGACACTGGCGAAACTCGCAGCCGACGGGAGCTACCGACGACTCCTCAAAAAGTATACAAAAGTCGACCTACTCATCCTCGATGAGTGGCTATTGACCGACTTGACGACTGACGAGGCGACAATCCTCCTCGAAATTTCCGAGTCGCGGCATAAGACCGTCTCCACCATCTACTGTTCGCAGATCGACCCGAGCGGGTGGCATTCTCGATTAGGAAACGAAACCATCGCGGAAGCAATCCTCGACCGGATCATCCATGACTCCTATCAAATCATGATCGACGGTGAGATATCGATGAGGGAACGCCACGGTATATCAACACGCTGACGTCCGGGCCATCCAAGTGATGGCTCTTTTCTTCGCACTTGGTGGCTCAGTCGTACGCAATGGATGGCTTACAACACCGCAAACTCTTGTCCAACGGACTTTGAGTTAAAGCATGGTCAATGTCTGGCACTGATAGGTACTAATCGTGGCATTCGGTGGTACATAAGATGTCAGAGGCGGTAAAAACTCGTGGCCGTAATCAAAAACGATGCAAGTTTTTAGTTTATAGACTAAATTAAGACTTTTGTATTCATAATAGTAGTCCATTTGAACAAGAAGCATCTTGTCTTGACAAAGCTCATACAGTGAGTTAATATGATTTTGTAAACATATGATTTGTTATTCATATGTAAGACGTAAAGATTCCGATTTACATATGGGACAACTTAAAGGAGTCAGAGACAATGGAAATTACATGAATACTTCTCTTCTTTTAGTGGGAATTTGTGTGATTTAATAAGTAAATGAATGGAAATCAAAGGAATTATATAGGAAGGTGATAAAAATGGAAACTATCGAAGAACAACAATCTCAAGAAAAACATAATCACAACCACGACCATGACCATGATCACGGGAAAATGCCAATCGTTTTATACTTTATTGGTTTAGTATTAGCAGTGATCGCTCTATTTTTGAATGAAGATTATCAGTTGCTACAAAACATTTTATTTTCAATCGCTACCATCAGTGCGGGGTATCATGTCATTATTCTTGAAGGCCTTGGGGAAACAATTGAGAACACAAAAGCAAATAATAAGTTCACGCCTAATTCTCATATTTTAATGGGATTAGCGGCTATAGGAGCTTCAGCAATAGGGAATTTTTGGGAAGGAACGTTGTTGATTCTCATTTTTTCAGGCGCACATTTCCTGGAAGATTACGCTGAAGGAAGAAGTAAACGAGAAATCACGAAATTACTCGAAATGAATCCAACGACTGCTCGGTTAATTTTGCCTGATGGGAATACAAAGATTGTTGATGTCAGTGAATTAAAAGTGGGAGATCAACTTCAAGTATTGAATGGCGATCAAGTCCCCATTGATGGCGTCATTTTGTCAGGCTCTACGTCCATTGATGAGTCGTCTATTAATGGAGAAAGTATCCCAAAAGAGAAGTCCAAAGGAGACTACGTTTTCGGAAGTACAATCAATGGAACAGGTACTTTCACAATGGAAGTCACTAAAGAAAATAAAGATACAGTATTTTCAAAAATTTTACAGTTAGTAAACCAGAACCAAGACAACCAAACAAAAGCTGCGAGTATAATCCAAAAATTTGAACCGAAATACGTTACAGTTGTTTTAATTGCCATTCCGTTATTCATGTTATTGGCTCCTTTTCTCCTAGACTGGACATGGTCACAAAGTATCTATAGAGGATTGGTCCTTTTAGTGGCAGCTTCCCCCTGTGCTTTAGCAGCAGCTACTGTATCGGTAACTTTATCGACGACTTCTAACTTGGCCAAAAAAGGCGTCCTTTCAAAAGGTAGTTCTTACCTGTCTCAATTAGCCGATACTCAAGCCATTGCATTTGATAAGACCGGAACTTTGACCAAAGGAAAACCTGAAGTAACCAATTATTATTTTGCTGATTCCGTGAACGAAGAAAATATGATTGATATCGTGGTAGCTCTTGAAAAAGAATCCAATCACCCCTTAGCAGATGCCATTCTAAGAAAGTTTGAACAAAAAAATCAACTGACTATTGAAGTAGAAAATCAGATTGGTAAAGGGTTGACAGGAGATTACAACGGCAAAAATTATCGGATCGGAAAACCAACTTCATTTGACGAGGTTGCAAATGAATATATTCGTTTAAATAATGAGTGGGCATCAGAAGGTAAGACAGTCGTATATGTAGCAGAAGATGAGAATGTCATTGGACTTATAGCTCTCATGGACGTTCCAAGTGAACATGCAAAAGAAACTATTAAATACTTTAAAGAACAAGGCATACACACCACTCTAATCACTGGCGACTCAGAAATGACAGGAAAAGCAGTTGCTGAACAATTAGGAATAGATGAAGTAATCGCGAATGTCATGCCAGAAGATAAATCTCGAATTATAGACGAGCAAAAAGAGAAATACGGCGTAACAGCAATGGTGGGTGATGGTGTAAATGATGCCCCAGCCCTTGTGAATGCAAATGTAGGGATTGCCATGGGAGACGGAACCGATGTAGCAGTAGAGGTGTCTGATTTAGTTTTAATGCAGAATGACTTATCTAAATTGGTTAAAGCTCATGGAATTTCTTCTAAAATGAATCGTGTCATATGGCAAAACATCCTTTTTTCAATGGCAGTCGTAGCCTTTTTAGTTGTAGTGAGTTTATTAGGTCTAACAGATATAGCAATCAGTGTCACTATTCATGAAGGAAGTACGTTGGTCGTTATTCTGAATGGACTTCGTTTATTAAAATCTAATTAATTCTATCAAAACCCATAAATCTAGGGTATAGTAATAACTGTCTGAAGTTAATATGCCTTTAACGTTCTAAAAACGTTAGAGGCATATTTTTTATAAATTACTTTGTCTCAAAAACAATCGATTATGGGACGATTTTAAATAACAACTTTTATAGACTAGAAGAAGGGTTTTTTAGTGCCAAAACTTTGCTCTTTATCTACGTATCTTTACCCACCCTTTATGATACAATTGAGAAAATCAAAATAGAGAAGGAAGAGGATTATGAGTGGGTATATATATGGGTATGCAAGGGTAAGTACACGATCACAAGAATTGTCTCGTCAGTTGGATTTGCTCAATGAACATAACTGCAACGAAATACTGACCGAAAAAATGACGGGAACCAAAGCTAACCGTCCGCAATTAAATCGGCTGAAAGATAAATTGCGTCCAGATGATACAGTAATCGTGGAAAGCTTCTCTCGTTTGGGGCGCAGCACAAAAGATTTAATTGATCTTGTAAATTACTTTGAAGAACATAATGTAAAGTTGATCAGCTTAAAAGAGAATTTTGATACGGTCACTCCCCAAGGGCGACTTATGATGACTGTGTTTCAAGCATTTAGTCAATTTGAACGAGATTTGATTGTTGAACGCACAAAAGAAGGTTTAAAAAGTGCTCGAGCTAGAGGGCGAAAAGGCGGGCGTCCTCCTGTGAACCAACGAGATATTGAACGAGCAATAAAATTGTACGAAAGTGAGGAATATAGTGTGAAAGAAATTGTTGAGATGACAGGAATCAGCAAGTCAACGCTTTATCGTTACTTGGATAAATAAAAATTGACGATTAATTTTATTTAATCGTGGGAAAGAGGTGTTCTCATGAACCAAGAACTTCCTCCATTAACTTCATATTCAGAAGAACTACGACAAAATGCGATGGATAAATATCAAGTGATTGCCCCTTATCTTAAGCATGAAGAAAGTTTGAGTAATATTGCTGAAGAATCAGGGGTTCCAAAAAGAACTTTATACCATTGGGTAAATCAATATCAACAATCAGGGTTGAAAGGATTGATCCGAAGAAAGCGCTCGGATTCAGGAAGCTTTAAAGTAGAAGAAAATGTACAAGAAGAAATTAAAAAGCTTATATTTGAAAACAAAAAAAACACCTTAACTTCTATTCATCGGAAAGTCTGTAAAATTTGTGACGGTTTGTCAAATTAAGCGCAACACTTCCTCGGTGAATGCCTCGTGTGCTGTTCGCCAGCCGAGGCACTTCCTCGGCCGCCCGTTG
>NZ_JACSJN010000024.1:0-216 GCF_018617135.1 Exiguobacterium sp. s163 | reverse complement strand
GATGAATTATAAAATTAAGTGCAACACCCCAAAGTGAACACAAAAAAGCCCATGACGCTTTCCTCGTGTAGAATGAAGTCACCACAACACACATTCAGACGGAGGAAATCTCATGAGCTACACCCATCTTACCACAACGGAACGCGTGAAAATAGAGACCTATCTGGAGCTCGGGATGTCCATCCGGTCCATCGCGAGACGGCTCGGGCGACAGCC
>NZ_JACSJN010000023.1:0-236 GCF_018617135.1 Exiguobacterium sp. s163 | reverse complement strand
GAAGCGTGGCGACACGTGGAGCTGAATGATACTAATCGGTCGAGGCTTTGATCTAGTCTAATGGTTTGTGTTGATGAATCCTCAGTTTTGAGAGAACAATCTCAAAAAACATATTGACATTATCGATAAATAATGTTAATATAATACTTGTCTGGTGGCGATAGCGAGACGGCCACACCCGTTCCCATGCCGAACACGGAAGTTAAGCGTCTCAGCGCCGAAAGTAGTTGGGGGAT
>NZ_JACSJN010000022.1:0-256 GCF_018617135.1 Exiguobacterium sp. s163 | reverse complement strand
TGTTCGTCGCGTCCTTCATCGGCTCCTAGTGCCAAGGCATCCACCGTACGCCCTTTCTACCTTGATCTAGCGTCTAAGACACACGGTCCATTATGGACCATATGTGAAATTGGTTTTTGATGTCTTGATGAATCTTCAGTTTTCAAGGAACAATCGAGGGACGAACCCTCAAAACTGAACGATGGGCAATGCCACATGGGCATTTTCCTTAGAAAGGAGGTGATCCAGCCGCACCTTCCGATACGGCTACCTTGTT
>NZ_JACSJN010000021.1:0-301 GCF_018617135.1 Exiguobacterium sp. s163 | reverse complement strand
CGTCCTGAGCCAGGATCAAACTCTCCAAAGAATTTGATATAGCTCTTAAATTGACGAAGCTTGCGCTTCATTCAAAAATTGTAAAACTTTTTTTGCCTCATCGTTCAGTTTTCAAAGACCAAAAAAATAAATGGTCGGGAAGACAGGATTCGAACCTGCGACCCCTTGGTCCCAAACCAAGTGCTCTACCAAGCTGAGCTACTTCCCGTTAAAATGGTGCACCCTGAGAGATTCGAACTCCCGGCCTTTAGATTCGTAGTCTAACGCTCTATCCAGCTGAGCTAAGGGTGCATATGGTGCG
>NZ_JACSJN010000003.1:300000-377135 GCF_018617135.1 Exiguobacterium sp. s163 | reverse complement strand
TTAACCCAAATCCAAGGCAAAAATATGCCCTCCTGCAACTGCTGTGGCGAAATGAACTCCTTGAGCTGATTTCGTCCTACGAGCTAGACATTGACCGGTCACTGAAGAAAAGGGGACTAAGGGAACAGGTTGCGAAAGAGTTATCATCAGAACAGTTAGAGCAACAGGTGAAGCAGTTTCTACTCAAGAGAGACAGTTGGAAAGTGCCTGGAGTTGCAAACCCCTATTATGAGAAACGAAAAAGAGAGCGTGCGGAACGAGCGAGAAAACGTCGTGAGCGTAAAAAGAAACTAATGACATAGAATAGTTGAAACGAAATGAAGGAGTGTTACTATGGCACACATTGAATCAAAGTTAAAATTCACTTGGAGTGAATTGAAAGATATCCTGTTGTCTGAGTCACCAACCGAAACAATTCGAGCACTTCAGAAAAACGGACAGTTGGACTCCATCCTTCCGGAGATTTCTGCCTTATACGGTGTCGAGCAACCAATCGCTCACCACCCTGAAGGAGACGCATTCGAACATACGATGCAGGTGGTGGATGCAATGCGGAAAGTCACGGATGAACCGGCTTATTTGATGGCGGCACTTTGTCATGATGTCGGAAAGGCTGTTACGCCAATGGCGTTACGACCGAAACATCATGAGCATGAGAAGAATGGTGTCCCGATAGTGACTGCCCTCTGCAAGCGACTAGAAGTGCCCGCTGATGTGATGGAAGCCACATGTGTCGGCACAGAGAATCATGGCAAGTTCCATCGTGTGTTCGAGATGAGAGCGGTTCGTCTCGTCGATTTCTTCAACTATCACGAGGGGACAACGTTAGGGGTCGAAGGTATCGCCTATCTTGCTCTTTGCGACCATCAAGGTCGAAACAACCCTGATGGTATTCATGAGTGTTATGATGCTTGGTTCGAGATGTGGCAATTCATTCAAGATAACCCACCTTTAGACCATGAAAGACCGGAGGATACACGTAAACGGCACGCCAACGGGATTCACGAGATTCGAAAGAAATACATGAATGTAAATTGACGCCTCGGCGTCTTTTTTTATTTTCATCTTAGCTGTTCATCTCACAATAAAAAAGACCCCTTTCGAGGTCTTTTTTTACTCACGAGAACCCATTCAGCAAAATCCAAACGATAAAAAATGTAGCGAAAATGGTTGGTATTAATGATAGGACTGCCATCCATTTGTTCTTCGTCAATATCCCTGTGATAAGGAAAAATAGTCCAAAGATGAATAGTCCTCCGATACTCGCTATTGTCAATCCACTTCACGCCTTTATTCTTTTTGAAATCAGGATGTCTTTCATTTGCGACGGCACCGTCTTGCCCAATCGTTCTCTGTGCCAGTCACTCTACCTGCAGATACGTCTTGAATCCATACATGTCTCGGATAATAACGCACCCAATCGATGACATCATAAGAATTGGTCTCTTTTCTGTGTCCGCCACCATCCTGAACATAATATTCTTTGATGTCTAGCACATGGACACGATTCCGTCTCCGAACGATTCGGTTTGCAATCTTTCTTCCTGTCTGAGATTTCGCCTTGTAGATTGGTGTCTTCTTATAACTTCGACTCATCGAGAATCCCCCCTGCCATCTTAACGATGGAGGGACGTTGTTTTTGCCCATCGAGGACACGCCCCCTAACGGAAGTCCATGATTGTTTTCACGCTCTCACCTTCTTCTTTTTCTGATGTATCTCACTCTACTCGCTGACGACAGTATCTATTCCACATAAAAAGAGAGGCATTGCCTCTCCATTCTCAAATATGATAAAGGGTGGGACGCTTTTGCAGAAGCGTCGCCTTCGCCTTTTCTAAATCTTCATCCGTATGCTTGACCTGTTTCATATTAATCATCACATATGCTTCCACAATCTCATCCAACGTCTCGAACTCCGTTGTCATGACCGTCACAAGGGTCTGGCGAAGCGCATCGTTGAATATCGAACGCATCTGGGAATAATACAACTCTTGACCTTTGTACTGGACTTTGAATTCATCATTTAAGAACGAGTAGATGGCATGCAAACGTTGCTTCCCGTCCCACAATATCAATCCATATCCTTCACCTAAGGTCAAGTCCATGATGTTATCATTTTCATAGAAAACACCAACCGGAATCCCTTTTAGAATCGAATCGATAAAATTCACTTTCATATCTGTTGTCCACACAAGATTTCGTTGGAAACTTGGAGAAGCGTTCATCGATAATTCCGGTGAGAACAGCTTCCTGAATGGGTTGAACGAGATATCGACAAGGTGATTCAATTCGACTTTTCGGCTCTTGGCAGGGAACTTGTCAGAACGTCCGCTCACGACTTGTTCCACATTTTTCTTGTCCTTGATGATGTTCTCGAACTTGGAATTGATGGACTCGATTTCTTGATGTTTTTGTTTCACGATGGACTGTACCCAACGCCCATAGTTCGCCATATAGTCCTCATCTTCCTTCAGTAGATTGCTCAATGTAGTCCCGGAACCGTAGTGTGTGTTTTCATAGAAGCTTTCTTTAAAGACGAATTCTCCTTCCAAAGCAGGATGTTCGATATGGATAAGACAAAGTCTGTACTCTTCCATACCCAAACGGGACTCTTCGACGATATGCATCAGCTTGTCGATTGAAAACTTTCCAACGTCCACCCTTACGGTGACCTTTCCATTCACTTTAGCTAGAGCTCGAAGTTCTTTGATGATACGCTTTACCTCTTGCTTGTTGTTTCCCGTAGCTACAATCGGCTCAGCCTCGACCAGTTTGACCATATAACGTTCAAACAAATGTTGTGTTCTCATATCGAAAACTCCTTTTCTATTGTTTTATGACATATCATACTCAAAAAATGTCACAAATATAAAAAAACACCCTGTTGCAAGGGTGTCCGTCCTATAATTTAACGAGTATTGTTGTTGAATAGTATGGGAGTTGAAAATCTCCCTCTACCCATCCCATTCCAGAGAGGTCAATGTCTCCTTCGGTTGCGACGAGAATCCACTCTCCTGGGGGTAATCCGGTTGTGATGTTGAAATCATTAAAATTGTGAATCACCAGGATGTCCGTGTAATCCCCTTCGCTCTCTCCTTTAAGGGAGAGTCCGATTAGTTTATGTTGGTTTAAAAAGATAGAGGTTCTACGACGAATCGAATTGGCGTCTGCCATCCGGAATCCCGTCTGGTCTTTCCGTAATCGAATCAAGTCACGACAGAACGAGTACATGTCATCATTCTCTACTTTTTTCTTCCATGATATGCGATTGACGGCATCCCCCGCATTGTAGGAATTGTGGGCACCCTTCTTAGAATGGAGAAACTCGGTTCCTTGTGAGAGGAACGGTATCCCCTGCGAGGTGAGTAATACACTCAGTGCGAATTTATTCAGTCTGACCCGGTCGTTATAGAAGAACTCCGGACAACTCTTTTCAATCTTGTCGAACAAACATAGATTGTCATGTGCGGAGACATAGTTGATGCTTTGGATGGGGTCTTTTGCGAAACCTGACAACCATTCATTATACTGAATACTCCCTAGCATCCCTCGAAGGACTGCCAATTGTTCGAATTCGTTACCTGCAATCAATCCTTTGACATGACCATCGTTATCCCCTTTAATCCCGTTTCTGAACTCGTCATTGAAGAGAGCGATTCGAGTGCTCCACTGCTTCCCTTTTGTGAACTGCCGCTCAAGGTGCAATGCCGAGACGCCACCAGTCCACGGTTCACCGTAGAGAAGGACGTTTGGGTCATGTTTCCGCAACTCTTGTTCGATTTGATACATCGTCTCGTCATCATATAGTGACATGAGGTCAAATCGGAAACCATCGATATGATACTCTCTTTGCCAATAAAGAAGGCTATCAATGATAAATTGACGAATGACCGGATGCTCGGTTCTCAACTCGTTTCCACAACCTGAACCATTCCCCCACTCTCCCGTATCGTATTTTCTGTATGCAAGGTTCGGGAAGAACACATGCAATGGATGTTCCCGCTCGTGTGAGGTGTGATTGTACACGACATCCATCACAACAGCGATACCATTGTCATGAAGTGCCTGAACCATCTGTTTCATTTCTCTTACACGAATCGCCCCATCCTCCGGATTGCTCGAATAAGAGCCTTCCGGTACGTTGAATAGGAACGGGTCATATCCCCAATTGTAGGTGTTGTCGATATCTTCATCATCGACAGATGTATAATCTGCGAGCGGGAGCAAATGGAGATGGGTCACACCCAAATCAATGAGATGTGGTATTCCTTTTGCCGACATATCCGAAAATCGGTTGAACGCCCCGCAAAGGTTCGAACCATAATCATCATCTACAGTGAAATCTCTTACATGCGCTTCATATAAGACAGCGTCTTGTTGAGGAACCTTACAGTCGAAAGACGTCCAATTCAATGGATGGGTTCTCTCTAAATCAAGGATGACTCCCATTTGACTGTTCGTGTTCGTCGAAACCGCCCATGGGTCAATAGAGAAGTGATGCAACCCGTCTCGAATGACCTCTATGATGTACGTTTTCTTATGAAATTGTCCAGTCAACTCCATTGACCACACATCGACGTCGTGTTCGACACCCTGCTTGGCGAGGGGATGCGCACTTCCATCGATATGAATCCAAACCTCATCTGCCTCTTCAATCAACAAGCGCACAGTCAACCTGTCACCGTTAAATATGACCCCATTCTCTAATGATTTAACGCCCTGCATGCGATTCAAGCGTTCGAAACGACTTAACAACATTCGAATCCTCTCCTTTTATATAATCTGTGAGATACACAACATATTTGACTTGCCATTGCTATACTATGGCGTCTGTACGAAAGCCATGCTTTGGTCAAACAAAAAAAGGCTACTCATAGGAGTAGCCTTTCAGTCATTGTTGGGATTGTCTTTGCACTTCGGCACGTAGTTTTGGTTCCGGTGCCCAATTTTCTTCCCATCCTTCGGGTTTCATGATTTTCCCGTCACTTTCCCGGATGATTGGTTTTCCATCTGCACCTAGCTTTGCCATGTTCGCCTGTTGCACGATGTCAAATAGCGGTGTCGGTTCCACCCCTAAAAGAACGAAACTTCCTTGATTGAAGTAAAGCTCATCGGTCAACGCATCAGCTTGCCCTACGAGACGCTCCTCATCAGTTTCGGGGTAAGGATTCCCAAGAGATTTTTCGACAGCGGCATCAATCCCCACTTTGAAGTCCGCAATGAGCTTGAGAAACTCGACTTCATCTTTTGAGGTCTGGTGGAGAAATTCGACAAGCTCTTCAGCTGACCAGACCGCTCGCTTGAGGGCTAATTCTGCATTCATAACGGTAGGCTTTTCACCGACCGGATGATTGAATGCCTTATGGAAGGCTTTGACTCCCTCGTAAAAATGATTGTGTTCCATTGTATCACGCTCCATTTCTCATTTTTGCTCCTATGTTTTAGAACGACCTATCCTATGCTCCGACGCCTTGTTTTATCAAGCTACAATCGTTCTACCTTGATTCCAGATGTCATCAAACCTTCGCCTTCTTGTTCTCACCCTTTTCTAAGAATAGTTGAGGATTTAGATGGTTCCGATTCTCATCTTGAATTTCGAAGTGTAGGTGGGAACCAGTAGAGCGCCCTGTCGTGCCCATTAAACCAATTACTTCACCTTGCTTAATCTCTTCTCCGACTTGCACCCCAATCATAGATAAGTGAGGGTATAGACTATGGAACACCTCTCCGTTCACTTCATGTTTGAGAAGGATATAGTTTCCGTACCCTTGGTTAGAGTGAACGACCTTGATGACCACGCCATCTGCGGTTGAAACAATCGGAGTTCCTTGAGGATTTGCAATATCAATACCGGTATGGAACTCTGTCCCACTCCCTCCGAATGGGTTAGGTCTTATCCCATATGGTGAAGTCAATGTGCCACTTGCAGGACGAATGAAATAGGATTCATAATTGGCATTATCACTCATCAATGAGCGATACTGTTCAAACTGTTCGCTAGACACTTGTTTTTCCATAAGAAGCCGTTTTCGCTCTTCTTGAGCTTTCAATTCTTTTTGAATACGCTTCAGTTCATCTTCCTCAAGTGTTTTCAGCTTTGTCTCTAGTGTTTTTCTCTTCTGATTCACATTTTTTTGATTTGCCTTTAGCTTTATCTTCTGTTTTTTCAGAGTTAGGATTTTATTTTCGAGTTTCTTTTTCTCAGCTTTGTTCGCCCGGGTTTCATTCTCTAATTCTTCCATCTGTTCTCTTTCTGCATCCATCAATGTGCGAAACGTAAACGCACGGTTCACAGCATCTCCAATGGATGTCGAGCTGAAGATGGCTTCCATCCATTGGTCGTCGGGTTTTCCTTTGACCTGCCAGTACAACATCTTCTCCGTCATCGATTCCCACCGCTCATTTAATTCCGCTTCTTTGGCTTCAATCTCTCTCTTTTTCACTTCCAGGTCTTTTTCAATCTTAAGGGCTACATTTAATCCTTTGATTTCCTCTTCAAGTTCCACAATCTCTTTATCAAGCTGTAAAATGGCTTTCCGTGTCTTATTAATTTCGTTTGCAAGGCTCTTCTTGACGACCCTTGTCTCATCTTTAGAATTCGCATATGCAGAAATAGACGGTTGTGTAAGTAAGAGACAGCCCATAGTCGCTATGAAAATCGTCTTTTTCATCTTCATCTATCATCACACTCTTTTCTCTATTATTTTTCTTATTAGAATAGGCACTTACGAATCGCTCTAAAACTCTGAGGTGTCTTATGTCACATACCTGTAATATTGCATGGATACAAAAATGACCGGTTAGTCCGGTCATCCTTAAAATTCATCATCGATGTTATCTAGCACCACAATGTGTCGTTTTACGTCCTGCTTCACTGTCTTGATGACTTTTGCCGCCAAGTGGTTGCTGACGCTGTTCGGTTGTTTTGGAGGGTTTGGCGTATAGACCTCTTCAGGGGTAGGGCTTTTTCCCGCCGTCTCTTCCTCACTCCGCAATACGTTGCCACGGTGTCTAGGAACTGAGATTCGTAGACTATCCACAAGGTCAGCATCTAATGGTTTTAGTTTGGCAACCCCACTGATACGCTTTCCTCGGGCATCTAACATCATATAGATGAATTCATAAGCGTCTCGATTCAAAATGTACATAATCTCACGCTCGTAAACCTCTTGTGAGACGTATGTTGCATCCTCCATTGTGAGACCGCTCAAATAGACTCTATTTCGAATGTACGCATCGACATACGACATTTGTTCCTCCGTCAAAAGTCCTCTTGATTCTAAAAAGAGCGTGCAACCGATAGAATATTCCCCGCCTCTGAACAAGATTGGAGTAATATAAGACATATAGATGTGAGAATCGTCTACGTAGAGGAAATGAGGAGTCGATTTATCCTCATTTTCTTTTAAATATGCCTCTCTCATCGCTGTCAAAAGAAATGCTGACCCACGTATGCTCGCCTCCTGGTTATGCTCGAACTCCAAATCGACAATGACGACTTCCTTTTTTCGGATTGCCATCTCGAAATCGATGACATTTTCTTGAATCGTTCGATAGCAATAGGCATCCATGTTGATGATGGACTTACCTGCATGCGTAAGTGAAGGCTTCACTAAACGAACTTCTCGGTTATTACGCTTTGCCAAAGAATACATCATCATCGCTGACTCACGGTCAGAGACAAATACCGTTGTCCCCACCTTCTTGTTTTCGATGTCTTGCTTCAAGAGAGCGGGGAGCAAGATATCGCTCTTCCCACTCCCTTTTGTACCAAGCACCAAAAGATGCTTGAAACGCTTGTCTTCTTGAAGGTAGGCAGGTTTATCAAGACTGCTTTTAGCCCCCAGAATGAGTTGGTCTTTCACTATGTTTTTCTCAACTTTCATTGCACACTCTCCCCTCTCTCATTGTCTTAGCAATGATTGAATGATTCGGTATATTCTATGCTGTGACTGAGCAGATTCAACTCTTTTGAAGTTCAATGAAATAGACACACTCTCTAAAAAAGAAAACCATCCGAAATCGGATGGTTAGTCTTTCTTTTTCTTTGTCCGATGATTCAACTTACGACCTCGTTCACGAAGTTCAGGGTCTTTTTTAGGTTTACGTCGCTTCATGGATTCAAATGTTTCCGTTTCCGCTTCGTATCCATCTTTTGTTTTAAGATTCATCGCATCGTATTTCATACATCCATCTCCTCCAATTAGGTCGTTTTGTAACCTTAGTTTACTTTATATTTTTGACTATAGTCAAAAAACAGAGGTTCTACCCCTTTGCCAAGGTTAGTATATGCTATTTGCCTTCGTTCATTTATATTCACTGGTTCATCTATTAGAGGATTCGCCCTTCATCTTCCCTTAAGAATCCCCCTGTGTAATCCGCCGGTTCCAATACAATCAAGAACGCCTTGGGTTCCAATTGTTTGACCCGTTCTTTCAATTCTCTTACTCGATGTCTTGGTGCCAGGACGTCCATTCGGTACACGGTTCCATTAATTCCAATCCCCTCATATACCGTGAGTCCGAACCCATCATGGTATAACACACGTTTTAAGTTGTCTGGGTCTGTCGATACGTGAATCTGAACCAATTGTTCCCCGATAGCAAGTTTCCGTTCGATGTATGAGCCGACCAGAATCCCAATGCCAAATCCCAACGCATACGTGACGATACCTGCAAAGGAAGGTGATTTCAAGATGACTCCTAATGCCGTCACATAGATAAACACATCGATTGTTCCTAACATGCTTGCAAGTCTAGTCTTACCCTTTACCAACATCATCGTGCGAATCGTCACAATCGGTACATATACCAGTTGCAACGCCAATATGATTAAAATCTCTTTCATTCTTTGCAATCCACCCTTTCATCTTTCTGATTCTCGTTTTCTATCTATATTTCGTATGGAAAAGACCAGGAATCTTCTTCCCGGTCTAATAGTTACATCTTGTCTGCGAACTCCGAAAGCGCTCCTCGCATGTTCCCTTCCAATCGGACGTGACCCAACAGTTCACTTCCTTGGAACACTTCGAGCGCACGGTAAATCCCGTTGTTGACACCATTTGCGATGTCGAGGTCAACTTGCCGCTCATCCCCATCAAAGATGACCTGACCACCGTCTTCAATTCGCTCGATGATGGTTTTGACCATGTCTTTGGTATAGTTCTGTGCTTCGGTCACATAGACGGGACCCGAGAAGCTCGCTCCACGGATATCTTCCAATGTCACGATATTCAACTGACCTTTCTGAATCAAAATCTGTGTGTACTCCATACCCAATTTGGTTCTGAGAATCGCTCCTAAGTTTGATTGAAGAACCTTTGCAACGATATCTCCTTTCTTCAGACCGAAAGTATTGGTTCCACGCATCCCCACGTTATTCGTGACGATATAGACTTTTGTATCCTTCTTCATGTTGTGAATCTCTTGCAAAAGATAGCTGATTGCCAAGTAGCTCTTTCCACATCCTGCTTTGCCCGTGATAATCGAGAGCTTGTTCTTGTGCAACGTATCGATGGCAATGGCTTGTCGAAGATTTTTCGCTTTCACATCTTGCCCATCTGACCAAAATCCACTATTGATATGACGACCGATTGTAATCTCACGATAACGGGGAGCCTGATAGGTATGGTCATGCTCGTACCGTACTGCCATCACTTCCTGGTCTTTCACGTTGATGACCGCATATTGCCCCAGTTTCAGATTTAAGGGATTTTTAAACCCATCAATCTTCGCCATGTTCTTCTTCAATGTCTCGAAGCGTGCCGGTGTCAAACGCACCTCTAACGTTCCTTCGTATGTCTCCATCTTGACATTGTTGTAGTCCTTTACTGTGAACCCAAAGGCTTTGGCTTGTTTCCGAAGTGCTCGGTCATGCGTAATCAGACCGACTTCTCGATTCATATCTAACTTGTAAATATATAAGAGTTCGAGAAACTTATTGTCTGTATACGTTGGGTCGAAGTCACCTTTTAAGTGTTTAAATGTTGAAACTTGATGCCAACTGTCTTCTATAACGTTCTCATGTTCATCAATGGCACGTAAAACGTCACGAGCTCTCTTGGCTAGTTCTGGTTTACCGAAGCTATCCTTATGTTTCTCTAATTCACGAAGGGTCAATATCGTGACGATGACTTCTGAGAAGTCAACATACTGAAGATGGTTGAGAAGTGAAGATGTGTCGATGATATATTTCATATGTTGGTGTCCCCCTTTAGGTGGTTTGGATGTTCACAGCCGATTGGCTGTGACGTGCGTTGCAAGATTTTTTCTTTTCCTACTCCGGATAGGTTTGCCACTACAAACGTCCGGTTTCAACAAGTCGTACCAGTCCAAAACGTTAAAAGGATTTATGTTTTTATGCTATAGAATCACCTCCTTGACAAACAGGCGAATGAATAACCGCCTTTACAAACATTATAGTTTTGACTATTGTGCAAATATTACGCATCTTTCAATCTTGCACGTTCGAGCTGTTCCGATATGGCGACACCTAACTCATAAGCGACCAACGATGGGATGCCACTTGTCCGCTCGTACTGTCTCCTCAAAGAGATGGATTCGGGGAAATAAAATGAATCGGGAACCGTCTGAAGCCTCAGGCATTCACGAACGGTGAACCGTCTGTTCCCTCGTCGTTCGCCTTTATATTTGTCTGAAAGGTCAACAATCTGTGCATTATTCTTTCCGTTCATCATCGATGTTAGTGTCCATGCAGGTTGTTCGAACGAAACTTTTCTTAGAAACCCTGTTCGCCCTCCACCAGAATAATAAGCAGTCCCAAGAAAACGTTTCTGGTCTTCAACTTCTAAGTCACGCCAGTTACCGCCCGGAGGGATTCTATCAACGAATTGTGCTTCATCTTTCCGAATTCCAAATCCGCTATGATTTTTCAGACCGTCGATAGTCTCATTCGGTTCAGGCAAATCCCCGATAGCCTCTCGAATAGTAGTAGTTTGTCCTGAAGGCTCAGGGAATTTAAACGTAATGCCTAGTTCTTGACGGAACCCTACTGCAAAGACACGTTTCCGTTTTTGCGGGACACCAAAATCGGAGCAATCGAGATATTTCCACGAAAGTCGATATCCCATCTTTTCAAACTCTGAGAGAATTCTGTCAAATACGACCTTATGTTTCTTGCTAACGAGTCCACCCACGTTCTCAAAAAGAAATGCATCTGGTTTATTCTCCTTGACTAGACGAACGAAATGTCCTGCCAAATCCCCATTCTTCTCGTCATCTTCCCCCTTGCCTGAACCGATGCTCGAATAAGACTTGCACGGAAACCCACCAACGATGATGTCCGCATGGGGCAGACATTCTGCGTCGAGAGACCGGACGTCTCCTACACAGGCATGGTTTCCAACATTCAGGTTGTACGTATCGACAGCAAATGCTTGATTGTCCACCGCATAGACAATCTCGTATCCTGCCCGCTTGAATCCGGTCGCACCTATCCCTGCTCCACAAAATAGGTCCATCATGGTTAGACCATTAGAAGGTAATGGTTTCATCCCCCAATCATTATTCGGGAGCTTTTTTTCATTGTTCATTTGCATCCCTCTCTTCCTTGAACGCCAACCATCCACAAAAATGAAGGTCTCTAAAGAACATTTCTATATTTTTAAATCCGACTTCTTTTAAAATGCTTTCATTCTCAGCAACCGTTAATGGTCTCATGACACCTCTCAAAGATTTGTCTTTCGCTCGTATTTCCAAGGCATCTAATCCTTCCCGCTCTTTGAAGTCGTGATAAAGTTGCGTAAATGCTTCTTGAACACATCCGCTTTTCGAGTAGGTCTTTTCAACAAGAATAAAGACGCCTCCGCTCCCGAGTGATTCGTACACTTTTTTAATGACGGCTTTGCGATGTCGTTGTGAAACAAACTGTAACGTCAAGATAGAGAGGACTACAGAACTGTCCTCAGGGAGCTTGACGTCCTCTATCTTTTCGTTTATGAACTGAAAATCGGACATTCCCTTGGTTTTCTTCATCGCTTGTTGAATCATGTCTGATGATTCATCGACTCCAATTAACCGAAGGTTCTTTTCTTTAACTACTTGCTGTATTCTGGCAAGGCTCTCGCCGGTAGCACAACCTAAATCGATGACAACAGCTCCGTCCTCACAGAAGAAGTTCGCCAACTCAGAAACAGATTCTTGAATCCTGTCATATCCCGGAACTGATTGTTTGACGTGAAAGTCAAAAATAGGGGCAATCGCCCCGTCAAACCTCCAAACCGATTTGCTATCACGCATCAATCGCCACCTGCCTCAAAACCTGACTCGATATCACCGTTTCGAACCTTGAATGATGAGATGACCTGTCGTTTTGAAACCTTTTCGCCACCGACGACTCCTGGAACAATGTCGCTTAAGTAGTCCCACTCATATCGGACAGTCAAAGTGACCGGAATCCGCTCTCCGAACTCAATGATAGGAAGTGATGTCTCCGGTGAAATGGTTCTTCCATTGATTTCGAGAGTAAAATCATCCTCAGCAAAACCACCCTTTGCTAGGGTATTTTTCACTTCTCGATATAGTTGTGGCGTGGTGACATAACTCTCAAGGTGGTGAGTTGACGGTTGTGTCATCACACCCCCTTGATTACCAACGACCCTCCCCACATATCCACTCACCGAAGATGCTGTGTCCAACTTTTGACTCATGTTTACCATGTCAACGAATCCTGCGAGGGCATATACCGTGATTAATCCAGTCAGACCTAGTTCGATACTCGTAAGTCCTTTATTGTCTAAGAGCTTCTGCTTTAACCTGTCGAAAAATTTCTTCAATTCGCATTCCTCCCTTCTAAAATCTCTATATCTTATATAAAAAAGACTCCCATCATAATCCGTTAGGAGTTCAATGGAAGCCTTTCGGTGCTCAACGACACGTTTTATTTGAGGTTTTACTCTTCGAGAGACACTGAGCCGGTGAATATTTCATTGATTACAAAATAGACCCGTTTCTCTTCCGGCTTGACATATAACTCTAAGCGAGAGATATCCTTCATAAGATTGCCTTTCTCTCTCCATATGGAGCGAACCCTTCCCTCGATATCTTTTAAATTCACATTCATTCCATCATGTTGTATAAAACAGACATGCTTCATCGTCCATCACATCCTTCCATATCTTGCTTCCATCCTATGATTCAATCTCAAGAAATATAAAAAGAGACATTCTTTTTAAGGAATGTCCCTTTCATGATTACTCTCATTCAGATTCAACGATGCTCTCAATAGGCTCGTCTTCTTCCGCCTCTACTTCATCAGGGGAATCCGAGTCTTCTATCGGTTGCTCATCTTCTTGTGCGTCTTCTTCATCTTGCGCTTCTGACTCTGCTTGAGCTTGTCTTTCCTCTTCTAATCTTCGTTCTACCTCTTCTTGGATACGTCTCTCCTCTTCCAAGCGTTCTGCTTCAGCCTTCTCCAACTCCAAACGTTTCTTTTCTTCTTCTTGACGTTTGATTTCATCGATAAGCGATTGACGCTTTCGATTCAATGCCGTTGAAGCATCGTTCCATTCAATCATGAAGCTATCAAATGCTTTTTTATGCTTCACTTCTTCAATAAATGGCAAGATATCCTCCAACATCGTCATTTGATGCTCATATTCATCTAAATCGTCAAATGGCTCATCATAGAATGCTTGGAATCGCTCTCGAACAAGACGTTCCCGCTCTAGTTCCTCTGACTTGGTCAATCCATGGATGATACGATAGTCTTCAGCATCGAGTCGTTGGGACTGTGCCAATCGTTCATTTTCTTTTCGCCATTCTTCTTGTTGCTTCCGCTTGTTTCTCATTTGTTCAGTTTGATTGCTCTTGGCAACCCATCTGCCGTTCTGTTTAAAAACTGTGTCAGGACGTGCAAAATCGATAACCTTTTTCTTATGATGCAATTGCTCATTCCATTCTTTGAATAGAGAGCTTGCAACCCAATGCTGAGAAGCAGGCATCGAACTCGGAGTATCATATCCAGTCCATACAGCAGTTGAAAAATATGGCGTGCCCCCAACAAACCAAATATCTTTATCAGCGTTCGTCGTCCCCGTTTTCCCCATGGTGTATTTGTAGTTCGAAGGCATGGCACGTGTCCCCGTTCCCTTGCTCATGACACCTTTCAACGTGTCTACCATGAGATATGCGGCACCTGAGTCATATACCTTTTTCACTTTCTGACGATGTTCGTACAAGGTTTCTCCCGTCACGATGTCTTTGATTTTTCGAATATTGGTAGGTTCACGATATTCCCCATGATTAATCAGTGATTCGTATGCACTTGCCATCTCGACGGTTGTGGTTCCGTATGTGAACCCTCCGACCGAGATGATTGGATTACGGTCTTCTGATGACAAATGCGAGAACTGCATGTCAGACAATTTCTCAATCATCTTGTCCCCACCTAGTTTATTCGCCAACTGATATGGAACGGTATTGATTGAAATCTCGGTGGCATATCTCAATGTCACCATTCCCCGATAACCATTGTAATAGTTACCAGGTCCGTTCTTGATTGGACGGTCAGCCATTACGCTTTCCGGTGAATACCCAATTTCAAAGGCAGGAGTATAGGCAACAATCGGCTTAATCGTTGAACCGGGCTGTCTCACTCCCTGGTAACTACGATTGAAGTAGTTCCCTTTGTCATTTCGTCCACCAATGATGGCGACTACTTCGCCTGTACGGTTATCAATCGTTGTAATGGCGGTCTGGAGCTGATAAAATCCTGTTTCTCTGTCCTTAAGCGTATATGGAGACATGACCTTCTCAACGGTTCTCTTTAATGCCGTTTGTTTATCAACGTCAATACTTGTCTCAATCAGATAGCCACCTTTAAGGATGTCTTCTCTCGTCTTCACATATGACTCATGATATCTCTCCTGATATGCAGTGCGACTCGGTTCATCGGTGAACACGTATTGAAAAATGAATCCATTCTTCTCCATCATGTGCTCCGTCGCTTTATGAATGGCATATCCAAGTGCAGGTTCCGTCACAGAGTTATCGATTTTGTGCTTTTGAACCTTGATTCCTAGCGGTTTTGCAACGGCATTCTTGTACTGTTTCTCTGTGATAGCATCGTTCTCCCACATCTTCATCAACACTCGATTACGTTTCTTCAATGCATTTTCAGGGTTCCGTATCGGGTCAAACAAGCTTGGGTTGTTTGTGATACCGATGATGAGTGCGGCTTCATGCAACTCTACCTCGGATTGTTTTTTTGAGAAATAATACGTGGCAGATGGCGCAATGCCATAGTTTCCATTTCCGAAATAAACATTGTTCAAGTAGTGCCGTAGTATCTCATTCTTATCCATCTTTTTCTCAAGTTCCTGTGCGACAACCTGTTCCACCAGTTTTCGCTCAACCGAAACATTGTTATCATTCAGGATGACATTTCGAACCAACTGTTGCGTGATAGTACTTCCACCTTGAGTCCCATTCCCTTTGAGAGTCGTAAGGATTCCACGCATCGTACCGTAGAGGTCTACACCATGATGGTCATAGAATCTCTCGTCCTCTGCAGATACAAGTGCCTCTACGAAGAAAGGATTGATTTCTTTAAACTTAGGTGTCTCATACTGGTACTCTTTGAACACTTTCAACAATTTCCCATTCGAATCATAAATTTTCGTGGGGGACTTCGTGATAAAATCCTCTTCTTTTATATGTTCTGATATCGAATACCCTTTCGTGACGCTCGATTGAATGAAATCGCCATATTTATCCCATACAATTGCTCCGGACACGGCGCCTCCAGTTGACAATAGAAGCGTAAATATTGTTCCGGTGATAACGACACCTTTTACAATTTTCTTCCCAAATGACACTTCTTTTCTCTGTTGTGTTCCATCCAGGGGGTCATTTTTCTTACTGTTTGCTCTTGATAGCCCCATTTTATTCACGTCCTCTCCCAAGATTGATTTCCTGTGTAGATACATATCATTATATTTCTTATTTTTGACTATAGTCAAATTTCAAGTGGTGGTACTCGCTTTTATGAACAGGAAAAAGACCACCGTTGCGGGAATGGTCACTTATCTCAAGTAATCGAGATGATAGCCATTTTTTTGCAAACGAGTGGTCTTCAAACAGCTCCCTGAAAGAGCGGAAAACGTTACTGATGCATCAAAACATCGCTTGTACAAGAAAGTATGACGAGTCATCTATTGTCAGATGGTCATATTCTCATGCGGCAACGAAAGTGCGAGAGGCAAGGATATCCTTACATAAGTTTCAGGTAAACCGTGGGGGGCTTTCGCCCCCCTTTCGGGACAGAATACAAAATTTCAGTCTAAGGTGTCGTAAAAGCTCTAGGTGTCGTTGAAATTTTGTCGGTTGTGTGTGTGTGTTGTGTGTGTGTGTCTTCTTTTTCTGTCCAATTATGTCTACCTGTTAAATAATCAATAGCACTTCCTTCTGTTTGATTCATCGAATGTCGTTCCCCTTTCAATTTAGGTTCCGTTAAGATTCTTTGAATTCCTGCTTTTTAGGATTTTTCCTATTCTTTATCTTATTCTCCTTGCGTGGTTCTATAACTGAGAATGAAGATTTTTTCTGCATTCGAAGAATAGTCAGCAATCGCTAATACCGCTCCGGGTTCCACTTCCCCAACGACTGCCGTATCTTGGATGAATCCATTCTTAAACATGTCTTTAATTATCTTTGCGGGATATCCCGAAGGAGAGAGGCAAATGCCGTCTTGACTAAATAAAAGGTTATCTCTTACGGTCAACTTCCCGATTTTATCAAGAGAATTATCCATAGCTTTAGCCCATTCCGGACGCTTCTCATTCAATCCTTTGAACACTGCACTCATAGAATTTGCGATGACACCATCTGTCACATAATCACCCTTCAAGACAATCGTCACCGTGTCCGAGTCATCCGATAGAACGATTGCAGGTCGTTCATCTTGAAGGGACATGGAGAATGTCAATTGCCCCATCCCCTCAGAGAGCTTTTGCAATGCCCGAGCCTTTGGTTTTGACAGTATAAGATTGAACGGTGAACTCGCATCCACTTCTCTCTTTTCGTAATAGCTTTGGTGCATCGAAAAGGAGACGACTTGAGCCGTCCCATCCTCGATTGAGCTAAAATAAATGGATTGGGTGTCCAATTTCTCAGAAGGAAATTCTGTCTTCTTCAGAGGAAGTGATGCACGATTCAACATACCAGATAGCGTTTTACCATCTGAGCAGAACAATACTTCTCGTTTAACCTCTTCTACAATCACCGTATCCTCGTCATCGAAAAGGAAAAAAACAGACTCCGGAAACACGCCATCATCGACTCGAAGTTCGTCTCCATCCCGTTCAATCAAAATAACTTCTTTACTCTTGCTGAATTGCTTCAGTGCATCGAGCAACTCTTTTAATGAACAGGTTGCTACACCTTCATAAATCATCTTCGCTTCTTTCAACTTATAGGTGATTTCCACCTTATTCTTCTTATCAATGAAGTAGAAGATGACATCCTCGTTGTCTGTAGCCTCAAGAGTCACTGCATGATTTCCGCTCTTAAACTCCGAATCACTTAGCGTGGCTCGCATCATATCCATTGCTTTCTTCATGTCCTTGTAAGTTGCTTCAAATATCATTCTCTCACCTCTCAGTTCTTAAATTCTTGAAGAGCACGAATATCAGGTAACGAAAGGAATTTCAGGACATCGTTCTCTACAATTTTGAAATCTAGAGGAAGAGGGAAGTCTTTGTTGTACCAAACTCGTGTAATGACGTCGAAGTACACTGTACCGAAATCGTTTCCACTTCGTAGGGATACGTAGAGGCGCTTCATCATCTTCTTCTTCGTGATTTGTTTCTCCCAATAACGAACACGCTTCACTTCAGAAGGCGTGTGTTCGACTGGTTTGACGATATGTTCACGCACTTCGACTGTATCAGGGTCGATAACATAGTGATATACCTTGTTGAAGACCTCAGCAGTCGCATAAGCATCCTCATCCGCACGGTGCGCATTTTCCAAACTCACATCAAAAAGTTTCGCAAGAGTTCCTAGTTTATATCCATCCTCTTTTTGCTTCGGTAGACCTCTCCGGAACAATTTCAATGTGCAAATGACATCGTTTTGAATGTGAATCCCGACCCGTTTGAAGAACGGAACCAAAAATCGTTTCCAGTCAAACCCTTCATTGTGAACGACAACAACGGCATCCCCGATGTACGTGTGTAAATCAATCAACACTTGTCCGATGGTCGGTTGTCCTTTAACCATCTCGTCGGTAATTCCGGTGTGTGCAACAATCTTCTTTGGAATCTTCATTTGAGGGTCAACGAATTGTTGAAATCTGTCTTGAATCTTCCCGTTTAAAACTCGAACCGCTCCGATTTCGATAATCGTTGCTCCTTTGTCTGGATGAAAGCCTGTAGTCTCAATATCCATTACGACAAAATGTGACTTTTTCATCGTTTCGACATAATCTGGAATGGCTCCGATATCAAAAGCCGCCAATACCTCATTATCCTTTTTAGTCAACATGATTGATTCACTCCTGTTTTATAGTTATTTTTTAATATTATAGATTAATTTATTGACTATAGTCAATTTTATGAAAGTCCGATAAGAAAAGGAGTCTGAAATTCAGACTCCTTACAAACCATATCCGTAGTAGCACGGACATATTTTTTTTAAAGATAAGTTTTGATACAATTGTTCATCTTGAGAAAGAGAATGAAACAAAATCGGTCTTTTCGTGAGTTTGAGCGAGTTCAAGACTCTTGAAACCATAGCCTCATCGTTCTCATATATCACGAAGTCCTGAATATAGATACCATCATCCATCTTACATCTCATGAACATCGGGAATAAGATTTCCGCATCTTCATCACTTACACCGACTAATACTGCGGATGAAAGTGTCCGTGAGGATTGGAACATCATCTCGCCGACCTCTTGACCATCAATGACTATTTTTTTATACCCTGACCCCACTTGTCCTTTAGACTCGAACAGACAGTTTTGCGCCAACAAAGTAGTCATCAATATACCACCGCCTTGCTTCTTTTCGACATTTCTTCCTGTATTTCTTTGAGCATTTGTTTGGCGTTCTCTACACCTTCCAAATCATCTCGCTTCATCGCCTGGTTCATCATGTCGAGATAAATGTCCACATATGACCGGCAAAGTTCCATCTGTACCAGATATGCTGATTTCGACGTCATTTTCTTGTCAAACGATACAGGCTCACCCTTCTCCGAAACGCTCTGCGTCTGGCTCTCAGGCAGTACCGAAAGATTTGCTACAATCGCCTCCAGTTTCTTTTTAGCCATATCCATACCTGTCACGTCATTATTTTTCATTGCCATCGACAAGTTCGCTAGATACTTATCAACGTATGCCTGATAAATTTTTCGTGCTCTCTGGATATTCCGCTCTGTGAAGACCTCGATAAAAAGATTGTTCTGACGCTCGATTTGATTCAACACTCCGAACCACTCCTTTTGAAATAAATTGTGTTTTCACACCAATTGAAAATACCTTGTTATCCTATTCACCACTTTATTTTTTAATAACTAAGAGAGCGGTCTTAAATGACCACTCTCCTAGACCCCTTATTCAGAGAACATCAGCCGTCTCTTCACTGATTTGTGCACTTAGTTCCTCGTGACATTGAACAATCGCACCTTGCTTGAATGTTGCCAAGATGTCATCTACTTTGATTTGATTTCCTTCCCGACTGGTGTTCAGCATTACTGTTACCACGGAGTTCTCATTCTTGTCCTGAATATCAACCATATAGATGTCTCCCTCGATTAAAGGAGCTACATGGAATGCACGAATCGCAGTGTTCTGTACCGCAACATCAATTGCAACGTTCGCAACCGTCTCAAACAAAGACCTTGGATAAGGTTCACTGCCTGCAACCTCATACGCATTTCCGTTGAGCAGGGGTGTGAGGACTTCCACCACCTTGTCTCCCATCTCATCCAAATAGTCCAATTCAATCAATTGATTCTCATTCATTCACTCATCACTCCTGTTCTTTTTTCTTTTAGATAGATAGAGCCATCTTTGTGGATGTCCAGTAAATACTCACCCTTATTGGTAGTGAAGTAATAACTCTCCGCCCCGATTGAAAGAGTGTATGCATCAATCGTTTCAATCTTGCCTATCTTTCCTTCTCGCTCTTTAAGAAAGTCATCCACCTCGGAGACAAGCATGCTCTCACGTCTTGGTTTTGGCTTCTCATCATCCGTCGTAAGTTTGTGGTAGTTGAGTTGATACGGGTTCAATACCTCAAAGGAATAAACACCCTCGCTCGTCTGAACTTCCGCATGATTCAAGGCATCCGTCTGCAAGACACCTTGAATCTCGCCTAAGCTCTGGTTTTTTTGTAAGAAGAGCGAGACGATGGAATTGGTTGATTTCTCATCCCCTTCAATGAGACGCACCTCGGGGCTCCGTTCTTCAATCCGATAAATATCCAAACCCTTTCCGTCTTTCGAGATAAAACCGACATGATACATGTGTTGATTCGTCAACACCTTGTAAAAGAGAACGGTCTGTTTTTCTTTTCCGGTCAACACTAACCCTTCACCCAATCGTGTTACCTTCTCAACATTTTCATCGAGTTCTTTCTCGAAATATTCTTGTGCTTCAACTCGTGCTTCTTCAATCTCTACTCGGTATGGATTTTTAGTCATGTCCCATGCCAATAACGACAAAAGAAGAATGAACAAGATAATCGGTACTTTTAGATACCATTTCAATGACGAACGTAGAAGTTGGTATACAGCATACGGAGGGAATACAATCCACCATAACCAACGGAATCCGATTCTTCGCATCAAGAATCACCGCCTTCAGGTGCAGACACTTGAATATACGGTGACTGAACTTTAGATGGAGTCGAGAACCGCTCAGAAATACGATTCAAAATGAAGTTTTCCTTCTCGTTGAGTTGCCACTTGTTCGACTCTAGCTCATTCAAATACCCATAAATATCGTCTCCGATAAATGTATTGGAATAGTCATCCATCAGTTCTGTCATAATGTCACGGATGCCAGATTTAAACGTGTATTGCCCCTTCTCATGGTCAAAGTGTTTTGGTTCATCGACACCGAACACGTTAGCGTATAGGTTCCGCTCCATCGACTGAATCTCATCATGATAATATGAGTTTTCCCAGTTCACACGATTGCTTTCGACAAACAAAATCAAATTCAACTGCTTCTCGAACACTTGCTTCTCCGAGTCGTTCGAATTCGGGTAGGATTGAAGCTGTTCTTTCTGTATATCAATAAATGCTTTCGTTGATTTATCCAAATATTTACCATATTCACTCTCGAACCTGTCTAAATCTTGAGACAAGAATAGGCTGTCGCCCTTTTCTTCAACTTTGAAATAACTCTCACTTAATCCTTCTAAATACTCACGCACTACCTTATCTTTCACACCGGAGAAATCTTGTGTACCTGATTTGAACTCCCCATTGTTATAAGAGACGGTCAACTCTTCAGCAATTTGTACATAAGTTTCCATCAGCCGGTCTTGCTCCATCCTCATCGAGTACAACAAGCCGAATAGAAGTTCGGTTTGTTTGTCTGTGCTCACTCGTCCGATGGCAGTCGAAATCTTATCATCAATCGTCTTAGGGGATGCATCATTGATGACCAGTTCCGACACTTCATTCATCAGCTTTTCTTGCCCCATCTCTGACAACACGCCAACCTCTCTTGTCTCCCCAAAGTCCTGACCTTTTATCAGTAAATATCCAGGATAAATGGAAGCTGAAAGTGCTAGACCGTAAATCATCCATTTTTTGCTCATCATGATTCCCCCTTTTTGTTGAATGGTGTTTCTTTACCAAATCCAATGATTTTATGGTTGCCTCTGTCATAAAAAATGCTGAAAGAAAGCGGTGCATCGCCATGCTTTTGAGGATACTTAACTTCGTACATCGTAATGGCTGATGCGTTCTCATCGGTATGGAGATATCCAGTAATGACTGCTTTTTTCATATCTCCTTCATTCACTCTGTACCAAGTGAACACCGTCTCTACAGATTCTTGGTCTGTCACACCGACTTTTGAGAGCCATGCCGCTATCTCATCTCTCCCGACATTGCGCCAATCATCTACCGGAGGGAATGAGATGATTTCATTCCATTTATACTTGAATTCTTTATGCACATCCGCCGACCATTCGCTCTCACTTGTCAGTGGAGTCAATGTATTTTCTCTGTCTGTTTCTTGATTGAGTTTGACGAATCGAATGTTGTTCTTTTCATCTGTCAGGAGCATCACATCATGTTGTAAGAATTTTTTGGTATCATTCACACTATTCAGTGTTACGGATATCGCTCTGAATTCTTCATCTCCCACCTGTTGTTCGCCAATACCTGTCAATGTAATCGACTGGATTCGTTGATAAGGGGTTGCATAGACCTGACGGATGATGTCTCCGAAAACATCGACGCTCGATTCAAGCGTTCTGAATGATTTAAATGATGTCCTTGAGGTATCTTCCCCTTCTAGGAATCCCATCATTTTCTCCTCGTCATTGAGCTCTCCCATAAGTTCTTCGAGCATGGTTTCAGCACTCATTCTCACCTTCTCGGTGGCATCACCGCTAGGTAAAGTTAAAGGTGTAATTGGTGACCACTTCTCTTCTTCGCTCGGCTCCTCTTGAATGTCACTTTTAAACCATTCGAATGGTACAGAATAGGATGCAAGTTTTCCGGATACATATGATTCGACATTGTCCATCGATTCATCGACGTTCACACAGCCGGACAAGAAGAAAACCGGTATGATACCGATTACGGTAGATAGTTTTTTCATTTTTTAGTTCACTCCTCTCAAATTGCTCTTTATGAAACTTCGATGAATGATGCACGTTCATCTGGGAACAACGTATGGAAGTCTTCGTCATCCCACGGCAAAGCATTCGTTGTTTTCCACGTTGTTGACCCCACTGTATGTTCAATTCTTCTTGCAACGGTCTGTCGGGGTCTCAGTCCCAACCTCTCTCGCTCTTCGAGAGTGGCTTGTCCAGACTCGCAATCATGACGTAATACCAGGTCATTCCAAGTTCTCGTGAATACGGACTTTGGCAAACTCGACTGTGATTCTAGCTCACGCTTCGAGACGACACCCCTCTCCTGTAGTTGAATGCGGAAAGTTTCAGATAACGATTTGATTGCTCTATTTTTTTCGAACACTGGAATCGATTTCTTTCTTCCGTGTGTTCGTTGAACGTATACATCATCGTGAACCTCCTTTCCGAACAAGGAACGCACCATCTCTTTTGTTACTTGATGATAAGATATGCGTCGCTTGACCAATTCTTTCGCACGTTTTTCTGCTTTAGAAAAAACCGAAGAAAACATAGGGAAACAATAAAATGAGACATGATTATGTTTCTTTTTAAGAGCTTGATGCTTCTCTGCCTCGACCTGCATCTCAATTGGGACTTGTTTTGGCTTTTCGACAAGCCCCAAAACAGTAAACAGGTTCACCCATTGATTCAACGTAGACACCGATTTCTTCGGAAAAAAATGGTCTTTCACGTACTGAGTGGACAGAAAGAACACAGCATTGCCACCGGTTGCAAGATGTTTCCCAGAGATATGTTCTTTGGCATACATCAGAAATCGTTTCAAGACCTCAACTCCCCCACGAAGCACCATCTGTAGATTAGGCGTCTCCATAAGCGAAACATTGGAGAGCATATCGATGTTCTCTTCAATTTTTTTCTTCTCACGAACCACCCATTCATCGATACCAGTGATGGAAAAGGTCTCTTCCATGTATAGGGCAAGTTCTCGATTGGATTTATTTAAGACGATGGTCATCAAGTCAAATAAATCAAAGGCATAATAACCATGACCGTCTTTGATTTTAGAAAAGTAACGATACTCACCTTGCTCATTCTTGGATATCCATGCAAATCGCTTTGAAAAGAATGAACAAGTGAAGTATTGATTCAATCCTTGTGCATCCCGAATAAATTTTGTTAAATCAATCATTCTCATCTGTTGAATGAACGACTTCTCATGTTTCGATTGTTCGTTCTCTTCAACGAGATGTCGTAGTGAATGGAAGAGAAAGTCCATGTCGAATGATTCTTCTTTATGTGCCCAAATATTCATGCTTGCTCTTTTACGAATGGATGGGGTCATTCGTATGACGCTTTTGACACTTACTGACATGAACAATCTCCTCCTCCCTTTATTGATGCCCATCCATTTAGACTGAAGATAATTTTACCTACGAATAATTATAGAAATTATTTTGACTATAGTCAAATTTACAGGCACTTCTGATTTTAAGAATAAAAAAGTAAGTCACGTTGAGCGACCTACTTTTCCAAAACTTCAACATCTTTTCGTAACGACCGTCTATATCTGTTCCGTCGCTTCTCATCAGCAAGAATTCTTCTAATCTCTTTCCTGATTTTTTCATTCAAGCTTTCATTCGCCAAAATGAGTGAGATATACCTGTTCGCTCCGGACTGTTCATCTCCTAGAAGACTGCCTGCCCCTCGGAGCCTAAGGTCTTCCTTCGCCACTTCGAAGCCATCTTTTGCTCGACATAGCATTTCTAGCTTTTCTTTAGAAAATGGGTTCGGAGATGGTGAGACAAGGAAACAACTTGATGGTTTACTGCCTCTACCTACTCGCCCTTTTAATTGCCAGATTTGGCTAGAACCGAAACGTTCTGCATTCTCAATAACCATGACGGTTGCATTCGGGACGTTCACTCCCACTTCGATGACCGTCGTAGAAATCAATATATGCGTTTGACCGCTCTTAAAATTCCTCAAACGTGTGTTAAGGTCTTCCTCCTTCATGTTCCCCGAGATATAGTCGATGACGAATCCGTCCTGACTGAATTCTTTCTGAGTTTCTGCAAATACCTGTTCCACGCTTTTTACGTCTTCCATGCCATCATTGTCATCAATCAGTGGGCAAACGATATAAGCCTGTTCACCACGACGGACGGCATCACGAATGTTTTCATAAGGACGCTTGCTATCGGAGTGAAGAGATACGGCGACTGGCTTTCTCCCGCTTGGAAGCGTCTTAATCGTCAGGATATCAACATGTTCACCGTAAAGCGTCGTGGCGAGGCTTCTAGGAATTGGAGTTGCGGACATCGACACCATGTGTATCCCTAGCTCTACTTTCCCTCTGATGGCTTCTCTCTGCCGCACTCCGAATCGATGTTCTTCATCCACCACACAAAGTGACAGTTTGTGGAACTCGACTTCATCGTGAATGCAAGCATGAGTCCCGATTAGGATATCAATCTCTCCAGACTTCAGTTCTTTCAAGAGCGACTTCCGTTCTCGCACCTTCATCCCACCGTTTAAGAATCCGACACGGATTCCCAGAGGCTCTAACATCGTCTTTGCTTCATTATAATGTTGCATTGCCAAGACGTTCGTCGGAGCCATCAGAACAGATTGATAGCCCGACTCTGATTGACCGACCATCAGCAACAGTGCAACCATGGTCTTTCCACAGCCCACATCCCCCATGACGAGTGCATCGACCAGTTGACCGTCCCTCATTTTGCGAGTGATGGCACGCAACACTTCCCGCTGTCCTTCTGTCAACGAGAATGGAAGTTGATTCAGCAATGACGTTGTCTTGTCAAACCCAAGGATGGGATACGGATTTTCCTTTCTATCGTGAGCGCCTCGACTCAACAAGTGAAAGTTGTATTCAAACAGCTCGTCAAAAAGACTCCGTTTCATACTTTCCTCAAGATGACTCATATCTTTCGGCTGATGCAATCCTCTTACACCACGATGCAACGGGACGATTCCGAACTCCCTCAGAAGGACAGGTTCCAGGTAGTCATCCTTAGAATGGAGAGATAACCCAGTCAATATCGCCTTCTTCAGATAATCATCAGACATCCCTTTTATCTTCTTGTAAACTGGTTGAATCCCCAAGATAGATTCTCTGTTCAATCCCCAAACCAATGGGGAGATGAAATATTTCCCGAACTTCTTCTCAACTTTTCCACCGATATACAGCATGTCTTCGGTTTGAATCTGAGATTTCAGATATGGCTGACCGAAGAATGTCACAAAACCGATATCGCTACTGAGCTCGTCTTTCAATCTAAAAGTAACACCATTCTTAATCGGCTTTACTTCCGACACTATTCCTCCGAACAATCCTGGTGTGTCTCCGCCTTCACTGAACCTCAGTTGTTTCGAGAAGTCATAATATTTTCGTGGCAAATACCGTATCAGGTCTTCGACCGTCTCGATTTGGTTTTTCTTAAGTTGATTGGTTTTTGCTGTGGGAAACCCTAGTGTTTCAATTTTCATAATCAACCACCTCTCAATAACTTTATTATATCATGTATTTTTTGACTATTGTATAAATAAAATATGTTTTGTTCTATCCATCAATAACAACATCTACTCATGCATAGCATGGAAGAAAAACGATACATTATATTTGATGAGAGGACGTGAGAACAATGAATTTCTTCAAACGACTTAAACTATGGCTTATGAGAGATAAAAATGTTAAGAAAAAAGACAACAAATACCCGTATGTCAAAATAGAAAATGGAGAGGTGGTCTATGTTTTCGAAAACGAAGAACCTGAAAAAGTGTCACAAGTGGAAGAGGAACATCCACCTGACCCGGATGAGGTACCGTCTTCACCATCGCCAAAATGGTTTAGAATTGTATTGGTATTACTTCTTATCGCCATGATACCGTTGACTTATAAAATGTATCGAGAGGTCGCCATTCAGTCAAAAGAGGAGATAGTACTTCAAGAAATTTACGCTAGTAAAGCGACGCCATCCTCCGTAGAAAAAGACTCGGACAAAAAACCGGATGAAGCAAACACAGTCGATGAGAAGTCCTCTGATGAGGAATCCTCTACTGCCGACAAAATCATTCAAGCCGCAAATGATTGGAAGGATGATTTAAAAGGCTCATTCACATCCGGTGACAAAGGGAAGCCACAATCAGGACTCACCTCTAAACCTCAGAATGATGAGATGTTGATGAAGATTCGTCTTGAAGATGAGAATGCGACAATCTTCCTACAACAAGTCCGTGACATCTCTATCTTGTACATCCAAGGAGAGACTTCCAGAGGACAATACCTACTTCGATTGCAATCCATGGAATTGAAGTTGAATCGTTATGGCGAACGAGTTCAGGTGTTGAAGAACTCGGATAGCGTCAAACATCAAGACTACATCGAGTACATTCTTTTGAAAAAGAATGCGGTATCCGAACTGATTAACGAACTTCAGTCAGCTCCTACGAGCGATGTGGCTCAAATTTTCAACAATGCTGTTGACTTCCACAATGAACTATCAGCCGAATCGGATGAACTATTTATAGAAAAATTGAAACAAATGGGATACAAGACTTCTATCAAAGAAGGGACAATTTCATATCAATAAAAGAAGCAGACAAAAATCTGCTTTTTCTTATTGATGAATATTCCCGCTATAAAATGTCGAGAAATGTCATAAATGTTTAAACCATGACACATAAAAGGTTTTTATGTCCTTATGTGACTACAATTTTGTTACATTTCGTCATTTTACATTGCTCTTTTTATATGACTACCGTAAAATGATACTTACGAAAGACCTTTGATACATAAAAATCGATTCAATCATCAGGACTCTTCAAAGGTCTGAGCAATAATGGACGTTAATATTAGAGGAGGAATTCGAGATGTCAAAACTCAGTAGAGGCGATTTTGTAGTCGTTGACCCAGGTAAGCACGAGGTCAAGGGTATGGTATTTACACGAACGGGAACAGTAAAAGGCGTGTTCTCATTCCCATCTAAAAGCAAACGAGTACCGAGCTTCAACAACCATGAAAGCTCGTCACCAAAACAATTCAAACTTGTATCAAACAACCGATTCCATCTTGTCGGTGAAGGGGTTCAAGCAGAATATAATGCGGACATCTCTAAAACGAACGAACATCATAAACTATGCGTTTACACGAGTGTTGCGGCTTTGGTCGGAAACAAAGAAGAACCAGTGAACCTTGTCATCGGTTCTCCTACAAACGACTTCGTTGCTTCAGAGAACATTGAGCGTTATAAAGAGTTAATCCTCGGGAATGAAGATGGGGTTATCTCATTGGGTCTGAACCAAGAAGACAAGTCGTTCGCTATCAATCGACTAGAAGTTTATCCGGAGGGTATGGCTGTACTACCTCGCACGCTCAAACAGCATACTAGTCAAATCCACGTCGTTGACATCGGTGGTCAGAACGTCAACTACCGTAAATATGACGAAAAAGGAAACACGCTTCAATACTTCAGCTTGGATTATGCGGGGATGAACCGTCTTGAACAGCATTTGAAGAGTGAACTACGCTTCGTCTTAACAAGTCAATATTTTGACATTGACAGCATTGACTGGAACCGTGCCATCTCTGAGCGTAAAATCCCGCAATTGGATGAGCTACTTGAGTCTGGGTCTACACTTTCTGGTTTCTCTGACTCAGAGGACTTCATGCAAGAGACCGTCAACACCTTCATTCGTGAGCAAATTATAGATGCCCTCGTTCGTAAGAGTGTCTACCTCAATCAACGTGGACATGCCATTCTCTTCACAGGCGGTGGTTCGCTCCGTCTTGAATCTTACTTGAACGAAGTCTTGACTTCGAATGCGGAAAACTTTGAAATCTCAAAAACTGCTAAATGGGACAACTGCATCAGCTATGCGATTCGTTACTTGACTCAAGTGGAATCTGATAAGTCAGTCGTTACGAAGGCGGTCGTCAAGATTATTAAAGCCGTTAAATCTGTAGATTTCGAAGAGAACTACAACATCATGGAAGAAGAAGACGAAGAGTTGACAATCGGATAAAGGAGCGTGATGTAAAAATGGCTAGAAATTCATTTAACGTCTCGCTTCAGAAAAAGCACAACCGAATCGTCCTTAGCCCATTGATTGAGAAATGTGAAACTGAGGGTGGTGTCATCTCAGATGTCATTGTGGATTATGTCGAGAAGGCACTCGATTATGAAAAGAGAATGGGTTTGAACAAGGTTATGCAGACCTACAAAATCATTCAAAGCATGGTCGGGGCGCAGTATCCTGCTGACACTCCACAACACGCAGAAGCGGTTGAAAATGTTTTGAAGCGAGTCATTCGTATCGACGGAGAAGAACTCTCTAATTTCTTGAGTGACCCAACCGGTTATGTTGGAATGGAATCTTCCACTCCGTTGCAACAATTGGCACCACTCCCTGCATCGAAACCGACTCAATCGTTCGAACAACCTTCTACTAGAGAAGAAATTCGTTACCCTGCAACAGAAGAGACTGCATCTTCAAAGGATGCGTCCTCTGTGGACGAAGAAGAGGAACGTATCGAACGGGCACGACGCCAACGTGCAGAGGCAAGACGAAGAAAGCAAGAAGAAGAGGAACGAAAACAACAGACACCTGAGACAAATAGTAATGAGAATGATGAAATAGACGAATCCTCATTAAATGTTGGTGCGCTGTTCAATATGTAATTTATATTTAGAGGGGAATCAAGTACCTGCACTCAGAGCGTCGTCACTAGGCGCCGCTTGGAATGCATACTTTCGAATCCCCTCTTATTTTTTTGATATACTTTGCATAGGATACAGCATAAACAATTCAAAATAGTAGTGTGAATAACACAATCTTTTAAATGTGAACAAATAATAGATATCTAGGAGTGAAAACTATGGAAAACTTTTTGAATAATGCATCAAAGTCGGATTACGATGCTTGGCTAAATAAAATTGAAAAATATACGAACAAGGAAAAGACTATGGTCGAATTCCCGAAACGAGGAGATATTTGGACATTGGATTTCGGTCATGGTATCGGTAGCGAGATGCTTGGAATTCGTCCGGTCGTCGTCTTATCATCTAGTCTGACGAATGAAAAGAGCAACACGTTGCTTGTTCTTCCAATCGCTAGGGGTGCTGAAAATCCCGATGATGACATGCCGTTCCATCTTCATATCACCCCCGACATTCTTGCATGGGGGGCAAACAAGGTTGACGGCATTATCAAAACGGAAAGCATCTATACCAAATCACGTGGACGTATCGGAAAGCGCATCGGTCGCTTGAATGATGAAGGTATCGATAAGGTGACCGAACTGGTATCGAAAGTGCTGTATATTCGAGAGCCGATTTCACCTGCAGAAGATTTACAGAAAGTATTTGAACGCCAGGCACGACGTCGTGGCGAAACAACGAATGAAATGTAAGTAAAAATCACAAAAGCAGATGGATTATCCATCTGCTTTTTATAATTTTTCTTCATCCATTTTGCGTGAAGAGTCAGGGATATGAAGCATCAAGCGGTCAATCTCCACATCTTCATAATCAATGATATCTTTTCGTTTCCCCTTCAGGACAATCTTTATGGTAGCCGTTGTATCATCAACAAAGCCATGTAGTGTTCCATATGCGTACTCTTTAAAATTGCCATCCATCAAATACATCCAATAGACTCGGTCTCCAATTTTAAACTGATGTTTCACTTTTGTCTCACGTGGCTCTAAACAAGTTACCATAACTTCAATTCCTCCCGGATTCTCTGTAATATTTGACTATCCTCACAACGTTCGTTCTTTTGTATAACCTAATATTATCCCCTTTTTTGACTATTGTCAAACTTTATTTTTAAAATCTGTCAAAAAATCATAGAACGCCGATACAGTGTTTATCTGTCCTCTTCGCTCATAGAATACCCATATTCAAACTTTTAAATTTAGTTAGAAAGGAAGTGTCGGTTCGATATGAATATTGAGGACAAAGAAAGTACAGGCGTCAATGAGACTGAAAGTCGAAGTAATCTGGAATTGAAAGTCGTTCAGACTCA
Organism: Exiguobacterium sp. s163; assembly: GCF_018617135.1. Lineage (GTDB taxonomy): Bacteria > Bacillota > Bacilli > Exiguobacteriales > Exiguobacteriaceae > Exiguobacterium > Exiguobacterium profundum. Next base: position 346,283 of record NZ_JACSJN010000003.1, on the reverse strand, counting down.
AAAGTCTAAGAAGTCGATTTTGGATGGGGGTGAGATGCCTTTACAAGAAGAGGACGACCAACCGCTCCGAATGAAAGATATGGTCAAGATAACCATGACACTCATCTTAGGATATATGTTATTTGCTATCGTCCCTACTCTTATTCTGATGAAGGCTTTCGACCTAGGATTTTGGTTGTCATCTGGCATCACATTCATTCTAGCGATTTTCCTCACTCTCGGACTTGGCTTGCACAAGCCTGCAAGCCCTGAACAATTGGCGAAACGTGACATGTACAAGAAGAATAAAGGGCGGGCATTCAAGTAAAAAGACGACATTCACTGTCGTCTTTTATTTTGAATATCACGAAGCTGACTCTTACAAGCGCTAATCTCCTCTAATCTCCTCAATGACCCGAACGTCCACTTTTCCAACCTTTCTATATCCATCGACAAGTTGTTTTCTGTCATAGGTCTTTCCCCTACCTCTTCTAAATAACTTAAAGTTACCTGTACACGATTTAATATCATGTTGAATGAAGGTTTCGTATACCATCTCTTCAATTTCTGCATATCATGCCTCCTCTCTATATCATCAATTCAAAAGGGGCGGAAGCCCCCTTTGATTAATAACGAACTTCGACGCTCTTCTTTCCTAGCAGTTCTTGCAATTTGATGACCGTAGACATCCTAGTGTTTCCAAGAATAGCCTTCCCTTGTCTCGTGCTATATTCCTTCCCTCCCATCACAATCGTGACAGGAGTGTGATTTTTCTGCTTCGACTCCACGAAGATTTTTGTTGCTTCCGTGAATTCTTTTCTTGCTTGGGATTGGTCTGCGTTTAGATACAAGACCAGTTGTGACACATCTTGTGGGGACATCAGCTCTTCCATCGTTTCGATAGAGTTCACGATGAACTGTGTACCGAATTCGCTCGTGTCGATTTTTCCATAGAACGCAAGGACGGCTCCATTTTTCAAATGGTGTACATTTTGAGAATAGGTGGTCGGGAACAGAATCGCTTTCACACTTGCCGAAACATCCTCGATGACGATGTTTGCCATCAGTTGATGCGATTTAGTCTCTTTCACCTCCAACTCTTGTACAACGCCAGAAATCCGAACCATTTCTCCGTCAAAAGCACTTTCAAACAGAATTTCTTCTTCAAGACCATCTTCTGACTCGATTGCATTCGGTAGTATCTGTTGAATACTATAGAAATTCTTAATTTCTGGGTTCTTGAAGACTGCCTCATATTCATCCAATGGGTGACCAGACACATAGAATCCGGTATATTCCCGTTCTTTCTCTAAACGAGCCTTCTCTGTCATCTCACGTGCATTTGACAAGGTAAAGAAGTGGTCATAAATCGGTCGGAACAGTGAAGACGAGAATAATGACTTCGTTCCATTTTCTTTGTCCGATTTTGAAATACTAGCAATGCCGGTAAAGACATCAATCATGTCTAACTTTTCCAAACGTGTACCTGGGAACAAGTCGAAAGCCCCCGCATAGATAAGTGCCTCGATTCGCCGTTTTGTGATACCTGCTGAAGCGGACATCCGCTCGATAAAGTTGAAAAGACTCGTGAACAATCCATTTTCACTTCGCTCACGAATAATCATTTCCCCATAAGAACCCATATTTCGAATCCCGCCGAATCCGAAACGAATAGATTTGCCATCCACTGAGAAATCCTGCATCGAACGATTGACGTCCGGTGATAGAACGGATACCCCACGGTTCTTACATACAGTCATGAACTGTTTAATTCGGTCTGCTTTTGAGAGGAACGAGTTCAATGTCGCTGTCAGGTATTCGACAGGGAAGTAATGACTCAACCAAGCAGAACGAATAGCAATGTCACTATATCCCACTGCGTGACTCTTGTTGAAGGCATATAGACCGAACTTCTTCATCCGCTCCCAAAGATTGCGAGCCAAAGCCTCATCCACGCCGTTTGCGATAGCACCTGCAATCGCTTTTTCCTCATTCCCATGAAGGAAGTACTCTCCGTACATGTTCAGTAACGCTTCAATCTTTTTCCCCATCGCCTTTCGCACACCGTCAGCATCACCTTTTGAGAATCCTGCCAATTGACGAACGATGTGCATGACCTGTTCCTGATAAACGATAACGTTGTATGTCGGTTTCAAAATATCTTCTAGCTCAGGGATATCATAATGAATCCCATCTGGGGTCAACATGTTCTTGACGTAGTTTGGAATTTCATCCATCGGACCCGGGCGGTAAAGTGAGATGCCCGCCACCAAACGCTCGAACAATTGAATGCCTTCCTCTTCTGTCCCCTTCATATTCTGGATGTCCTGATAAAGTTGCCCCATCAGCCCTGTCATCCCCGAGGACTCCAACTGGAATACCCCTGCGGTATGTCCCTTTGAGATAAAGTCATACACATTGTGGTCTCCGATTGGAATATCATCGAGATTAAGAGGGTCATTCACATCTCGTTTCGTCTCATTGATATACTTCAACGCACGTTCGAACACGCCCATCGTCCGCAATCCGAGGAAGTCCATCTTCAAAATCCCCATCTCTTCACATTCGCCCATCGTAAACTGCGTCACCGTGTCACGAGTTTTCGTCTTGCTGTTGTTGAGCGTGACGAGCGGGATGTAATCAGAAACGGCACTTGGAGAAATCAACACCGCACAAGCATGTTGAGACAATGTCCGTGGCAAACCTTCCAGTCGAATCCCAAAGTCAACGACCTTTTTCACATTGTCATCCGAATTGTAAAGACGCTTGAATTCAGGCGAAAGTCTCAATACGTTTGTCAACGTAACTTTAACGTTCTCACCATTCTGTTCAAGTTTAGTTGGTACAAGCTTCGCAATCTTATCCCCAAACTGAGTTGGTTGCCCCATGACACGAGCCACGTCACGAACGACACTTTTCGCCTTCATGCGACCGAAAGTGATGACGCCCGCCACCGCCTCATGACCATATTTTTCACGCACATAGTCGATGACTTCTTCACGTCGTGTATCCGAGAAGTCGATATCGATGTCCGGCATCGAGATACGGTCTGGATTCAAGAATCGCTCGAACAGCAATCCGAATGGAATCGGGTCAATGTTTGTAATCCCGAGGCAATACGTGAGCAATGAACCACAAGCCGACCCACGTCCGGGACCTACTGGGATATCCTTGCTTCTTGCGTAGGACACAAAGTCTTCAACAATCAAGAAGTAACCTGGGAATCCCATCTTCTTGACGGTTTCAAGCTCAAATTCAATACGTTCATGATACTCAGAACTATTGAATGCCTCTTTACCTTTGAAGCGATTCTCAAAGCCTTTCATCACTAGATGACGGAGATAGACATTCTCATCTTCGAATCCTTCAGGTAAAGGGAAATGTGGCATATAGACATTCCCTGTGTCCATCACTGGATGCAAAGACTCTGCAAGGTCTAACGTATTATCCAAGACATCCGGCACGTCCTTGAAACGCTGAACCATTTCTTCCGAGGTGTGAATGTGATAGCCATCCCCATCAAACTTCCAACGATATGGGTCATCCAATGTACTCTTTGTTCCGATACAGAGATGAATGTCATGAACATCCTTGTCTTCGATGTTGGTCATGTGACTGTCGGTTGTTGCCACAACCTTGAGTCCGAACTCTTTGGCAAGAACAAAGACCCCATCTTCAACTACTTTCTCTTCCTCAAGTCCATGTCGTTGAATCTCTAGGAAATAGTTTTCTTTTCCGAAAATGTCAATCATGCCTTGAATAAGGCTACGTGCTTTGTCCATCTGACCACGGATAATTGCACGAGGAATCTCACCTTGGATGCAAGCGGATAAACAGACGACACCCTCACTGTGCTTCTCCATGTCCTCCCATGTGATTTGAGGCTTGGAGTTGAAGTTGTGATAGCCGTTAGAAGTCATTTTGAAAAGATTTTTCACCCCTGTCGCATTCTTTGCGAGCAGGACGATGTGATGTGACTTTTCTTCCTTATCACGGGAATAGTGATAAGCCTCGAAGCCAATCAATGGCTTCTTCCCGACCTTCTTCATCGCTTTATAGAACTCCAATGACCCGAACATATTCCCATGGTCTGTCACTGCGATAGCCCATTCTGCTTTCTTGACGATATCTGACACTCGACTGATGCAGTCAAGAATCGAATATTCACTATGACCATGCAGGTTGACATAGCGAACGACCTTCAATAACCCATTCTCTGCAATGGCATAGAAACGGTTTCTATTTTTAAAGAGGTGACGTTCATTCTCATAAAATCCACATCCAGGCAACGTATCAATCGTCTCCCAATCTGAATCTTCCGACTCTACACCTTTCTTCTTCATCTGACGAACATCCACGTTCCCGCTCTCGTTCAAGACGAGCAAAAGACGTTCTTTATCTTCGACTTTATCGTTCGTGTAGTTTAGTACCAATCCAACCGACTCCTTCCAGTTTGTATCCCGTATTCTCTGATACGATTATACTAAATTTTTTTGACTATAGTCAAATTAGTGACGATGCATCAAACACCTATACTGTATTTTCGTCACCCTTGTTTTATAAAACACCCCTGAACTGTGCGCCGTTTCAACACACATCTTTCACCAAACAAAAAGACTCCTGTTTTCAGGAGTCTTTACTATTAACGGCTCATCTCATTTTCGATGAGTTTTGCCAAGACGATATGAATCTCTGACGGCGGTACCATGATGATACCCTTGCCGTACATTTCTTCATACACTGGACGGTTTCTCGTCATTTCCTTTTCAGAGCCAAAGCCGATGACGATGACGATGATACCTTTTTCACGAGCCATTCGCACGGCTTCCTTCACTTCCCGCTGACCGGCAATTTCGTTCGGTTCAGTCGGACGACCATCCGAAAGGACAATCAAGAACTTGCGACGTTCATTCCGTTTGAGCAATTCAGCTGTCGCCACTTTAATCGAGTAACCATCTCGGTTTGCCGACATCGGGATGTTCGGCTTACGTTTCCACGAGAGGGTGTCCTTCGACTCCTGGTTGAAGTCCTTCACCGTTGAATGATGAACGTAATTTCCTGTCCCAGAGAAGAAAGTGATGCGATGTGGGACGATGTCTCGTAACCCTTCCTCGATTGTCGCCACAGCCCGAACAGCATAATCGATTTTTCTGTATTGAGTGTCCATATAGCTTGTCATGGAACCACTATAATCGACCAAAAGGTTGATGGCGATACTTCTATCCGTTGGTACCCCTTTTCTCAGGAACACATTATGGTCTTTCACGTTCATCTTCCATAATGTTGAGGTATCAAGACGTCCACTCCGTCGATGTTTCGACGTGTAAGTCTTCTTATTCAGCAAGATTTTCTGAAGTTTCTTGTTGAGATAACGACCGTTCTCCATCACATCTGACGGTACAGCTGAGTTACGGGTTTCCACCGGGTTACGGTTGTTCAATGTAACACTTGGGTCAACCTCACGCATCTCTTTTTCAGACAGATGACCTTTATACTCATTTTCTTTTTTGTATAGAGCCTCTTCTCGTCTCATCTCCATCTCCGCTTCCTTCATGAGAGACTGACCAGACTCGTTGATGGCATCTTTTTGATTTGCCATAATCGATTTAATCAATTGTTCCATTTCTTCCGTCGTATAGTTGCTTTCGCTCTTGCTTGCTGAGTCGCTTTGCGAATCATTCAAGTCGCCACTAGGATTTTCTCCATCCGTTTCATCCTTATTCTCTTCCGCTTCATCCTCAGAATCTGAACCATCAGATGAGTCCTTGCCCTCTAAGCCCTCTTCATCCTTAGAATCATTCTCCGAGGATTGACCAGAACCTTCGGACACCTCGTCGTCTTTCGCTTCGTCATCTCCATCTTCCTTTGATGACGAACCGTTTGATGATGATTCCTCATCTGTATCGTCTTGCTCCGAAGACTCCGTTTTTCCACTTCCATCCCCTTCGCCATCTTCCTCTTCCGATTCTTCAGAAGCCTCATTCTGCTCAGGTACAAAGTGTGAAGATACAGAGTTCCCTGGTTGCGAATCATCATCTTCTTTTGGTGCAGAAGAAGTATAATCCGGTTGGTCATCCATACTCTCCAACTGTTCTTGGTTTTCATCGCTTTGAAGGAGCTCATCGAAGTATTCTCCAAGCGCCTTCACGATTTGCAACGTATCGTCTGCACAACCCTTTGCAGTTGGGTTGTTAATCGCATTGATGATAAGCGGTCGGACGAGGTCTAACATTTCATCTGCCTTCGCCCCAGTGTAATGCGCATCCCAATCTTTTGCTTTGATACCCATCGTCGAGAGTGAGATAAGAGACTGCATGAAATCTGCAAGTTCGTTCTCCCCATTGACCGGATAGAGATTCCAAAACGATGCACGCAAGAACTGGATATGTTTCAAGTATCCTGGATACCGGTTGACCAGACGCTTTTCGATGCGACCATCCTCTGTGATGTTCAACATGTTTGCACCGAGCTGTTTCGGAACCCGCTTATTGAACGTGTCTTGGAAATATTTTTGAACATCCGTTTGGAATTTTTGGAACACTTTAAAATCCGAAGACCATACGTGTTCTGCCTCGTGACCAGTCAACGCCGAAGTCACAGATAGAATCTCTTCAAACGTCATTCCCCAAGTGTGTTCGGGAATCCCGACAACGACCTGCTTCCCGTCTGTATAGCTTCCGCCACCGATATTCAAACGATAGTTGAAGTCGATATATGGCAATAAATGGTGTGCAGAATTGCGCATCACATTGTAGATACCGTTTTTCTGAATCCATCCTTTTACTCGGTTATACTGTTCTTTCTGATTCAATGTCGATTGAGTCATGTCCATTTCTCCTTTGAAGTTAAATTGTAGTCTCCTACATCCTTTAAAAATAAAGAGGGGGAGGGAGTTTTAAATCCCCTCCCCCAAGAATCATGCGATGACCTTATCGATGATTGCACTTACCGTCAGACGGTATTCGGCATCCTCAATACGATTGGCAACGCCATCTTCCATCGCTTCCTTGATGCCTAAATCTTCAACGACTTCAAGGGCATCGATAAATCCTCGAATCGTCACACAGTCCATCGTCAAGTGTTTCTGGTCAACAAGTCTCATGATGTCTTTGTAGATTCGGTCTGCTACCTTGATGTCCTCTGCTTTCGCTGAAGGGACTCGGGCTTTCAAAAGTTGTGCAATTGACTCATTGTTCGGGAAAATGATTGGTGTGAAACGGTCTCGTGTCGCCTCGTTCAATTGAGTTGTTCCGACATAATCCGGGTTCATCGTCAAGATGATTCCGAAGTTATCATCTGCTTGTACTCGCCCGTATGAGGGAACTTCGATGCTTCCACGGTCATCAACGATAGAGTGCATGAGAACCAACACTGAAGGGTTCGCCATGTTCACCTCATCAAGGTTGATGAATCCACCGACTTCAAGTGCTTCGACCAATGCTTCTTTGTCGAAACTCATTCTCGAAATCTCTTTCCCATCAATGACATCTGATTCAATCGATTTCGAACCGAGAAGGTCATATTTGTCAGTCTCCGCATTCATTGAGAGCTCATAGAGCGGACGTTGATAAATCCATGCAAGAGTTGTGACCAACAAGTTCTTCCCTGTACCTTTTTCCCCAATGAATCGTAAGTGTTTCCCTTTGTTCAAGTAGACAACGGTCTTCTTGACACCACCGAAACTATCAGCAAACTGAACTGTCGGCTCTGGAATTCGTCCTGCCACCTCAGCCGGATACTCTCGATACCCTTGCATCACTTTCATGATGTGTTTCTTCGAAAGACCACTCGCCTCCAAATATTTCTGGATACGATTCAATCGCTCCATCGGGATGAATGATGACTTCTCTTTTTTCAATTCAGCCAACGTCAATGGACGCTTACCTGTCTTGATGTAAGTCAACGTCTCTTCATCAACAGTCATACGGACGGTGTATGTCGAGTTCAATGGTACCTTCGCTCGACCCATCATCTCATTGTCCTTGATTTTAGAGAGCACTTTAGCCGCTTCATCATATCCTGTTGATGCGCTGTCTACCAATCCGGCTTTTCCGTCTTCATAATAGACAACAATCTCGCCATCTTCATACTTGATGAGGACAGGGACAGAGCCGGAGTCTTTCAACTCTCCAAGAACCGCAATCTTTTTCGGATAGTCAGAATGGCTACCTTTTACATGAAGTTCGAATGCCTGCTCTCCTTCTAGCAAAGGTTCATCTCCACCAGTGAATTCGCCTGGCATGACTTCAAAAACACATGCCTCAGTTGTGACGTCGTGATTCGAATAAATCTTCTTCTGTTCGAATCTGACTACCTTGACTCGAACACCGTCTAATTTCTCATGCTTTTTCATCAATTCGTAAAGCACGACCTTCGATTCCGTATCTTCCAATTTCTTAGCATCTGCGGCGAAACCGAGGGAATCTTTCATTCCGTCCACATAGACTTTGAGAGCCGTAGTGTCAGTTTCAACTGGTTCAGATTTGACCGTCATCTCTTGACCGACTTTGATGAAGTCAGAGAGTTTCGATTTTGTGTCTGCGCTGAGTAACGTGAATGTCATGTTTTGATTTTTTGCCATGATTGATTAGCTCCTTTTAAATAAATTGTGGAAGTGACTCCACTCCAAATTTGTCTTAATACTTCATTATAGACAGGGGGAATCCTTTTATAATCTCTAGTTCATCATACATAATTATTTGACTATTGTAAAAATCTTTTTTACTATATTTATGTAAAGTGATAATCATATGGTGCATCTCATAGAATAAAACGTACAAAACTTTTGGCGTGCATGAAGCACTGTTTATTTCAGAGGAGGAATTCGAATGATGGAACAACGAATCACGGTATTTGATGTAGAAACAGGTGGAACGGATGCGATGAAACACAGTATCTTACAGGTGGCAATCGCAGTGTTTGAAAATGGAAAAGAATTGGACGCAATCAAGTTAAACATCGTACACGATGAATATTCTGTGACCGAAGTTGCCATGAAAATCAACAAGATTGACTTGGACAATCATAAAGGTTTCACACCGGAGGAAGCCGTGAACAAAATCATAACATTCATGGCGAAATACTTTGATGAACCCGCTCAAGTATGCGGACACAATGTGTCTTTCGATGTGTCGTTCATCAAGAAAATGTTCCAGGATGTTGGCGAGAATTATGACCGTATTTTTTCTTACCGGTTGTTAGACACTTCAGCAGTTGCTCGCTTCCTCATCTTCATGGGGGTTATTCCGTCAGGTGGTTCACTTGGTGATTTGCTCACCTATTTCAAAGTACCACATGATAAGATGGAGTTGCATGATGCGCTCGTCGATTGTCGAGTCACCTATCAGTTGCTCTTGGCGATGCGAAGCCTCTTCCCTGAAAAAGTGGAAGGTTAAAAAACATTTACATCAAACCATACATTGAATATCAAAAAGGAGCTGTTTGAAATGGTCGAACAATCATTCAACACATTCATCGAAGAAATTGATACAAGCGTAATCTCTGAATCGGCAAAAGTAGAATTCCAGAAGAATCCGACTCAATGGCATCGGATTATCGAACACCTACTTTTGAGTGAAACCGAAAAGCTTGAAGAGAAAGATGCACGACCTACATTCCGGAATCTGTTCTCAACGATTCATGAGAAGATTGGGGTCAAGGTATCATTAGAAGGATTTGTCTCATGGATGTCATCCGAACATTTCAAGATTGACACGGACGATTCTGGTGAGCTCATCTTGATTTCTTCAGAAGGAAAAGACCGATATCAAGTTCTTGATACATTCGGAGATAAATTTCTTTGGTAAACAAAAAGACCCTTCAAGGGTCTTTTTTTGTGCAAGGACATTCATTCGACACAACCAAAGTGATGAAGCGGATGATTCCCCAATAGGATATTCGCATGAGTCTGAGGGCTCGATACAACTTAATCGCTTTGAGAGAGAAGCAAACAAAAAAAAAGAGCCATCGGAACGCCAATTCCAATGACTCTGCCTCAACAAATCCAACCATTTGCTGAAGCGTTATTAGTGTTATAGTATCATCCGCTCGCCGGTATTACTAAATTTCAAGTGTCGAACCCACTTTTTGGGGTTTTAACACGCACTACACGCCAAACAGTTCAGATGTTTTTGTCCGGGCAGGTCATCCTAATGGTATTAGGTTGGAAACCCTGATGGATAAAACATCTTTTTTTGTGTGCCTGACCCTTGGCAAGGTCAGAAGTGAGGAGTGGTGACCGTAGTCGTAAGGAATCACCCGGAGGTTGACTGCCTTTTCACCGGTCAATCGTCGTCATTGGGTAAAGGGACGCAAGCCCATATATAGCCTAAGTCTGTTGATTCGTAGACATCTCAGATATGGTGAAGAGCGTTTAAACACTATGGAGGTTCAAAGATGCTATATGATGTACGACTGGAGATAGTCTGCGAAAATGCGGACGAGTTTCTCGTAAGCGGCACATATAGACTCTAGCATGTGACCACTCTCTAAGAATGGTCAGGATACGAGATGAGTCTCTGAAAAGGAGCGGTTGAGGACATGGAAACCAACCGTCAGCTCACGCTGTGAAATCTCGTGTAGGACAATGATGTCTTACAGGTCGTGAAAAGCCAAACGACTCCTATACACAATATCGACCGACGGATGTGTTAGACATTCGAATTATCGTAACAGGAGGAGGGCAGACTTATCTCATTTTCGCATAGGGATAAGTCTGCCCTCTGACAGCCTGCCACCATCTCCCTCTGGATGTATCAGTAAAGATGAAATACCAATCTAAAGCTTGATATACATCCAGGACAAACAACTTGTGGTGATAGTGCAAAAAGAAAAGACCTCTCTCATGTGGAGAGAAGTCTTGACTAGTAGTTGTACTTGTCAATTGTCATCCATAATCGAATCATCGATGACTTGCTCAAAGTCATAGATTTCAACACCCACGAGGGAATCGAGCAATTGGTGTTTCTCAATCTCGATTTCCATCGGGTTCAACACCTCATCTAACACCATGATGACATATCCATCATCACTAGAAGTGATACCGTGTTGGCTCAACCGGTCTGAATCATTGATATCGAGCTCTAGGATATCCTGAATCACATCTTCGATTGTATCTTCGATATTTCGAATGACATCCTTGAACGTAGACGCCATCGAACCGGAAGTCTTAAATTCGTAATCCAATTTGAACTCTACGTCTTCAGGTTTGAAGTGGAAACGGACACGTGTCACCTGTCTCGTGTTCATTGAGCCGACATGATAATACGGTAGCTCTGTTTTCTTATAGCCCAAGTTTTTAAGAGGTAGATAGTAGTCCGTAACCGACTCGGTCGTATCTCCGAACACAAACCCTTTCTTAGATTTGAGCTTGTCCTCATGACGGCTTGCGATTTCTCTCAATTTCTTGAAATCTGTTTCGACAACTTTATCTGTTCCGTCATATACCCGCTTCACAAAGACTCCCATCTGTTCGTGATGTTTTGCCCAGTCGTGCAGGTTCATCGTGAGGTCTTCAATTCCAAATGTAATCATGTGTCATTTCTCCCTGTTCAAATGATTTTTGTGACAATGTCACAACAGTTTTGTTCGTGCTCTTTCAATATACGACATGAAAAAGTCATCTATAACCGAACATCGAACTTCCTAATTTTGATTATAGTCAAAATCATAATATATAATAGACAAAAAAGATAGAGGTGAATGCATTCCATGTCAAAATTTTTGAAGTGGGTGTTAATAGGTGTCTTTTTCATCATTCTATTGATGATGCCCTACGGCTCATTTAGCCCGTTGGCTCCGAGCGCCCCATCCGATAACAAGATTCAAACGATTCCGAACCGCAATGTCGTCGCCGAAAACATTCATGTTAAGCCTGAACGTGAAACGGTTGAGACGGTTGCACGTGTGGAGGCTGAAGAACGTATTCGATTCTTATTACTTGGCACTGATGAACGAGAAGATGAACCATCTCGCTCTGATACGATTATTCTCGCCACTTATTTTCCCAATGAAGGAAAAATGAATATGATGAGCATCCCCCGTGACACAAAAATCCTCATTGATGGAGAGATGCAAAAGATAAATGCGGCTCACGCCATCGGTGGGCTCGATTTAGTCCGAGAGACCGTAGAAGACCTCACAGGACTAAGCATCGACCATGTTGCGAAGGTGAATTTTAACGGATTTAAGGAACTGATTGATGAAGTCGGAGGCGTTACCGTAAATCCTAAGCGCTCATTTTCTTATGCAGGACACACGTTCGAGGCAACTGAACAGAATTTAACGGGAGAGGAAGCCCTCATCTATGTTCGATTCCGAAAAGATGTCGATGGGGATTTTGGCAGAATCAAACGTCAACAAGAAGTCATCCAGAACACCATTTCATCGATTTTGTCTGATTTCAAACTATCAGCTATCCCGTCGTACTTGAGTTTCTATCGGAACCATATCGAATCAGATATGTCATTCGGTGACATGTATCACATCGCAAAAACAGCGTATTCGAACGGGGTCACGCTCGAAGGAACGACGCTTCAAACGACGTCCATAAAGGAAAAGGGAATCTGGTACGAGGTTGTCAACGAGGATGAAAAGCAAAAAACTCTGAATTGGTTGGAAGAAAAACCGGATACCGTGATGCCAAGCCCTCACGAAATGAAGGAGCTCCAAGAACGAAAGCCTCTATCGAGTGGACAACTTGATATGCCATAACGACCGTGATGCGGTCGTTTTTTTATGTGCATCGATTAACGTGCAAGGCAAAAGCTGAACTTTCACACATCCGATTATAATCACCATGCATTCCTCATAGAATACATTATCAATTATCACTAGGCGTGCATTGCACATTTTATTTCAAAGGAGAAATCAGACATGAATACAAAACAAGAGGTAATGGAGAATCTTCAAATGGTAGACGAATATCTTCCGGCAATGTTCCCCCATGTAGACAAGCTTTCTTTCATCGTCACTGGCGGAGCATCATTCTTACTCAAAGGTTACACGAACAAAGTAACGCTCGATATCGACAGCATCACAACAATCGATGAGAACGTCTTGTCATTCTTAGAGTCATTCAGTATCAACAATGCGGCATCAGAAGTTACCCCGCTCTCAAGCACATACACAGAACGTCTCACGAAGGTTCGTGGGGGATTCAACGTGTTGGACGTCTTCGTATTGGGAAATGAGGACTTGGTAGCTTCTAAGATTGGACGTTTATCTGACGACGATTTACGTGACATTGAAGATACTGGTATCATGAATGATGTAAATGTGAATCTTCTCATGGAAATTGCTGAAGAAATCAGTACCACTGTCCCTGGCTTCGGTCACAAGTGGCAGTACTTCAAAAATTACTTTCAGTTGAATGAGGTGGCTTAATTGAATCAGACCGTATTGCAATGCTATCGAACATATGTGAATGAATTACATCATTCCTTGTTTGATGCGGCGCCGGTCGAACAACTCATGAAAGATGTGTATCAAGCACACCGTCGAAAACGTTTTGTCGCTATGTATCTACTGTCATTGGAAAAATCAGAATTTGATGCGTATTACGCACGGCGATTCGAATTGAATCTCGACAAGTTGTTCAATCAGCTCATTTCCGGATTAACCCACAATACGGAGACGAGTCCGCTCAAACAATTATTTGTCAAAACGCTATGCGTGAATCAAGACATGGTCACGGAGCCTGTCACAAGCTATGAAATCAAGGAAATTGAAAAGGACTTGAACGCTTTCTCGTTTTATCAGAGAAAGAAAGCATTCAAAGCAAAGAAAAAAGACCTACTCGAATGAGAGGTCTTTTTTACGTTCCTACGATTAGCGATTCACTGGATTGACTGTTTACATATTCAGAGCAATAGCCCTTTGCTTCATCTAAGGTGCTTTTTGCAACCCTATCAATCGGAAGTGGGAAATTATTGTGATAGAAGTAGACCACGTGTTCTTCCCCTTCTTGAACAATCCATAGTCGAATGTCTCCATATTTGAATTCAGATTCAAACTGTCTTGTCATAAACATCACCCTTCCACATGTATTCGGTCAAGAAACTGCTCACACAGTCCCCTTCCCTCACATTCATCCTATGAGCCGGAAGAAAAATGATGCCAATGTAGGACGCTTATCAGACTCCGCTCCCTAGACAACCGTTTTTATTTCAATGCTGTTTCCTTTAGAACACCATAGCCCTTGACTGAACCAATCCTGTGCGTTGTCATCTATCATCTCGACAAAGGATTCGTACTCTCGATGTCCCTGTGGCTCCGTACCCGAGAAGATGGTGACTTGCCATAAATGATTGTCACGTGCTGACGGCGTCACATACACTTTCGTGTTCTGTGCTGTTGGATTTAATGAATACAGCGAAAACGGGCACCCCATCTCGGCAAGCATATGCTTGTATGCCCGCTCCTTCTCCATCATCTGTTGCAGTAACTCCTGGTCATGAAACAGGCGGACGTCCACCCCCTCTTCAAACTGAAGACACAAGAACTGCTTGATAGCGTCTTCTTCTGAATGGAATTCGATGTCTGCGAGCGATTTGACCCATACGGTGCGCACATCCCACCCCATGATAACGTCATCGATATAAAATCCTCGACAGGTGTCATCTGCAAGGACACGTTCAATTTCATCTTTCGATGGTTCCGATGTGAACTCAACCAGATGATTGTTCCTGACCGATACAGCATATATCTTATTCCCACGCAAGAATGAATGCATCTCTTCCATCCGGCAAAAATCTGTCCATTCTGTCCCTGTTTTCGATAATGGTGACAGCCAGATACCGCCAAGCGGTTTACCGATAGAATTAACTCCTGATGGCTTATTCAACAAACTAGCTTTCATTTCGCCATGAACCGACCATCCTAAATTCAATAAATCCATGATTACCTCTTCCTCTCAAATAAATTGTAGCACTGCTACCCCTACCTTTTTTCCTATGTTGTATCTTATGCGAACAGAATCCAAATATAAAAGAACCTCACAAGGAGGTTCTCAATTGATTCATAGTGCCTTGTATTCAACGCCCATCGGTGAGACCGACTTTGTGATGATTCCACTCGAAACCATACGTTCCAATTCTTCAGTGATATCTTGCATACTGACCGTTCTTCCCGCTTTTTCTCGGATGTCGCTCTCATAACGAGGTAGTTTCATCGATTTGAGGGGTAAGAATTCTTTGAGAATCTTGTCGAGTCCTGTTGGACGGATGGATTGCATATGCGTCTGAAACTCATCGAATGGGTCAACCACATGCGGTGACTCCGTGAACGTTGTCCGGAAGCGGACGGCGAACGTCTTGTTCAAAATCGGCGATGACACGAAGCAGAATCCGGATGGAAGGTCTGGCAACGTCTTGACCTCTTCAGGCGTCAAGTTCGTCTCTTTCTCCACCATCTCCATATCGCTCGATGTGTTCAGGCGATAAATAATTTTGGTGTTCAGCTGTGCCAGAATCGTCTCATCAAGTGCGTTCGGTTTTTGTGTACAAAACACTTCAAAGATACCGTACTTTCGTGCTTCCTGGGCAATCGTGCGAAGGATTTTCTTCGTAGGATTGAAATCTCCCTTCGGAGCGAAGTTATGCGCCTCGTCCACGATAGCGAAGAACATCGGGAAGAATTCCTGGATATCTAGCCCCTTCTCACGAGCATCTTGATAAGAACGACGCTTCTTATAAAACTTCTTCAAGATATAAGAAGAAATCATCTGAAGGTGTTTCATGTTTCCACGGATAATCGTCAGCTTCCCTGCCTTTAACGCTCTTTCAGCACCAGAGACATCTCCATCGAAGACGCCCGTACCTTCGAGTGAATCCAATTTCCACGAAAGGGCTTGCAATGTTTTTGCTCCAGAAACCTTGTTCTTGAATCGTCCGTACAATTCCCCTTGCGTGGTGCTCAATTCCTCTCGGTCATGTTTAGGTTTCTCTTGCTCTTCGAACGCCAATTTAAGGTCGATGATTTTATTCTTGAGATGACCTAATGTATCACCTTTCTCGTAAAGAGCCTCTAGCGCTCCGACCTGTGGTTCCGTCAATGCACCGACGAAATCGAACAGGTGAACGAGTTCATCGAACGCTAATTCCGAGAACGTGATGCCGATATCCCGACCGACATAAAACGATTCGTGTCGTCCAGAGTAGTCGATTTGTTTCTCTTTCGGCAACCCCGCCATCGGACGATTGAAGTTCAACTCGAAGTGAGGGTCGAACGCCAACCCCGGGATGTTCTTACGCATGAGTTCCTCACAGATGACCCGTAATCCAAAACTCTTACCAGAGCCAGAAGTACCGAACAAGCCGATATGGGGATAAACCCGTTGTTCACGATAATCGAACACGAAGGGGACACCCTGTTGATTTACGGCTTGTTTATTCTTCCAAAGCGGAGACAAGTTTGAAATCTCTTGCGGCAACTCATCTTGCAAGTCCTCCGTACCCAAGATGACCCCCATATGGAATGAATCTTTCGGGTCTGCTTGAAGCAAAAGGTTCTCGACCTCACTGAATGATGGTTTTCGAACTTTCACGCCGGATACGACCGGAACTCGAATCGTGTTTAATATTTTTGCCACAGCCATATACAGTTTTTCCTCTTTCTTGATTCCAAATGCTTTCAAAAATTCAGGGTGACATCCATCCGGGAATACTTCTGGGACAGCTTGTGGAAGTGTGAACGTGTCGATGACCTCCACCGTCAACCCTTTATGATTCGCATCATCCAACATCAAATATTCATTGATACGAAATGGTGTCTCATTAGACACTAGATATAGATTTTTAAGCCCTGCTTTACCGATTACGAACATATTGTCATCTCCATTCATACTATTTGATTCTCAACACGTAGTTATTATGCTGAGGATGCCTACTTGATTCTGCTCAAGAAGATACCTCAATATCCTCTTGGCTTACTTTTTCAAGCTGATACTTATTTCTGTTGATAAAATGCAAACCGCCCTCGTCTGATTTGACGATGATATATGAGCCAGAGACGTGTCGTGCAGTGCCTTTGAGCACTAAAACGGTTTTGCGACCTGTTTGCTCGAACATGTCCTCATATTGGGTCAGGTAGACATGAACCCGTTGACCTGCATTGATGTGTTCTTTCATAGTCACTCCTCCTCTCGATTCATCTCATCCTATTCAGAGTTCAAGATGCCGATTCGAATATGATGAATTTTTTGATTCGGGTGGTGAGCCCCCTCTTAAGAGGAGGCATTCACTTCACACGCTACGTTCGAGATAGAGCGCATAATTTGATTTGGATGACGGATATCTTACACCCGCCACATCTCCAAGGCTCTTCTCAAATCGATAGGACATAGTTGTGACAATACGATTGCTCGTTGTCACGACCATGTCAACGTGATTCCCACTACTCGCACTCTGATGTCCCTGATGTTTTCGATATGCATCAAAAGCATGTTTCATACCTTATGCCCCCTTCGTCGCAACGAATTCTCCCGATACGATTTGTTTGAGAACTTCAACTGTTTCATTCTGTTTTCCGTATGTGTTCTGAATGACAAAGTCGTAATGCTGTTGATTTGCCAACTCTTTCGCATACGTTTTTAGTCGCCCTTCAATGACATCCTCTTTATCTCCCCGCTCCAACATCCGTTGACGGGCATCTTCTACGTCAATCGAGAAGAAGACAGAGACATAGTTGTCATAGAGGGCTTGAATCTGTTGAAAACCGTGATAGTCCACGATGACGAAAGCATCCCCGTTTGCGAGTTTCCCGTAGAGCTCGTCTTTCGAGATGCCATACGAGTTCCCCGCATAGCTGACTCGCTCGACCAATTCTCCTGAGGCTTCCATCCGGTCAACTTCTTCTACCGATGTGAATACATAGTCAAAGCCATCGACTTCCTCCGCTCGTGGCGCTCGGGTTGTGAAACTGACCACCTCGTTATCCATGACCTGTCGGATGCTCGATGTCTTTCCAGAACCCGAAGGTCCAGAAATGACAAAAAGCGTCGATTTCGATGCATCTAGTTTTCGTTCCTTCATCATAGTTGTGTTCATACATACACTCCTTTTGTTTAAATGTTTATTTTATTTTACTTTATAGTCAAAATTTAATGCGTGTTTTCACAAATTCCTTTAGCCGTTACTTCCAACTGCCACTTCGAGCTCAGGATAAAACTCTCGCAAGAGAATCTCACGGACATCTTCCCATGTCTTGGCACGCAATCGTGCAGGTGTTTTTCGATTATACGGCATCTCCATTGCGATAATTTTCCGATTCATTTCTTGGAATTTTTCAATCGTCGCAGGCTTGTCGTCAATCAAAACGTCTCCGATGACGAACCACTTCTTACGAGCCACGATGACGTTTTCGACAGGAATCATCGGAAAATGTTCCATGAGCCATGCCCGTTTGTCATCGGTCGGGTTGCTACCTTTCCAGTCCTGACCTCCGAATGTACATCCCATCGGTGAATCGGTCACAATCATGACATCCGCTCCCAAGTCGATGAGTTCCTGCATGACCGCCTGACTTCCGGCTTTCGGTTTCAAATGTCGATAGATACCAGGCGCTTTGAAGTAATCCAAAATGTTCACACCACACTCTGGTTTGACGCTTTTCACCGCATCCCATCCGTCGAACACTTCTGCCGTGATGGTGTCGTCATAATCCTCGTTGTATCGTCGTAGCCACTCTTCTGTGAACTCCGCCAACACATCGTCCATGTCTACTAAAATTACTGGTTGTTTTTTCAAATTCATATCCCCTCGCTAAATGTAATTTTCATTCCCTAGTCTCTCTCTATACCTTATCTTATGGAGAACACCCAACTTTATTAGCAGAACGTGTCATGCTGAACTGCAACAACAATTGTGTATAAAAAAGAGAGGTTCCCCTCTCTGCTATTGTGTTAAGTGATTTCTATTTTCGTTTCATTCAAGGCTCGAAGCATTCGATTTCCTTCCCAAATCATTCATCGGTTTGAGTCGAAGATAAAAACTCAAGTTCTTCTGTCAAATGCTTGATGGAATCCATTGTGGTCTCGCTGACATAGTAGCCTTTCTTGAAATAGTGAATATAGGCATCAAGGATATGATGTACGCTAAAATCATACCCACGATTCTTCATGAAATCATTGATGTTTTGAATTGCGATTTCCTTTGTCATCTCAACCATCTCCTAATGAATTACGTTCTTTCAACGTCTAACGTTATTAGTCTCTAGATTGTTCTGGCTTCTATTCAGTCCCTTTGGTATCTACGTAGATTTATTTAGCCACGACTTTAAAGTGACGATTGAAAAACACTTTGCTTTCCTCACGAGATTCGTCGTACACAATATGGCGCTCGCCATTATCGTTTTTAACACACGTTACTTTTCGCATTTCGTCCCAACCAGATTGGAATGAGTAAGGGTAAGTCTTATATTGATTACCTTTGACAAATGCGACTACACCATCGGTCATGATTACAGTATCGATACATTCGATTAAAGTTCCTTTTTTCACAAAAACATCTCCCTTAGAAAATTAATTTTAAAATATAACTATCAAACTTCAACCGAGTTCATCACCCAAATCGTTGATGGTTCCCTCAATAATTTCCTCAAGTCGGTTATAGCCATCGTCTCGTGGATTCATCGGGTCAAAGTGTAAGGCGAGAAGTGCTCTTAGCTCCCCATAGGTTCGTTGCAACTGTTGTTGTTGAATAGCATATAATCCTTTGTCCATCGACTTCACTCTCCTATGCGTTTTCAGATAGTATAGTTGACCGTAGAGGTTATGATACATTGGTTCAATCCATCGTTAAGATTTCTTCAATCACCCATTCTCTCTTATCTACATTTTTGTGGTCTCTGTACTTCTCTACGAGTTCATTTTGCTCTCGAACAGATTTCTCTGCATTCTCTTTATTCAAGTAGTATCCGCCTACCCAATATCCGTTCGTTACCAAATAAATCGTCGTTGCCATTTTAACCACCCTCTAAAAAAATTATCATTTTATAATTAGTTTAATATTTTCTTCCGTCATGAATTGAAGTTATATCTATACCACATAAGATACATTTTTTTAAAACTTCAACATCTCCATGCTCATCTTCATCGCTTATATCAATGGTCTCCATTTCATGAATTCCATATTCTGAAGCGTCACACTTACCGATAAAATGCTCGATATCTCTCACTTTAGTCATCTCCTAATAAAATATATTCTTAGTCAAAGCGAGCGTTTGATTCATAATTTTATTGGTTAAATAATTCAGGGTTTACGTTACGTAATTTAGCTAAATCAAACCACTGCTTCATACTCAATACGTCAGATTCTTGAAGTTCTACCTCAACCATTCGATTATTGAATATTACACTTAATAAGATTTTTGATTTTTCATAATCCATTGTGAAACTGCATAGGTCTGCTTTTTCTATTTCGTCCACACCATCTATCCCCTTATAGAATTTATCTTTTAACCCAACTGTCCGTGGAAATCATAATTTTATTGGTTTCTCCAATAGCTCAAATAAAATGAGATTCGTCATGCGCTCAATCTCTAATCCCCGCTGTGCAGTGGTCATACCCTCCTGATTTTCATCTACATGTTTTTGTGCGTGTGCCAAAGCCATTCCGACAACTAGACCTATTTTAAAGTTGGGGTCGTGTCTTAGGCGTGTCGTGTCCATCCTATCATCTCCCTAATAAATCTTATCTTGTAGTATTACTATCCGTTATATTGGTCTACATTAACCTTCTGCAGAAATTCGGTTGCGAATGAGCCGCTAAACCCGTTTAGCATGATTACGGTGAAATCATGGCTAGAATGATGTTTGAACTCGTCCGACTCACAAGTCCATATTTTTCCGTCATATTCTTCTGCTTCTAAACAGGTGTGCATGACAACTCTGTCACCTTTTTTCAGTTTGGTTGCACTCATGATGTCCACTCCTCAAAGAATTAAGTTATTTAAACAACTTACCTGCGTCCAATAATATGAAAGTTCTTCACTTCTCCTTTTTAGTCATTGTCGATTGTCCGAACAATAGCTCACCTTCTTCTTTGTCAATCAAGATGGGCATACTCGTCTCAGAAATACTGTGAAAATAAATGCCTTCCTCTGTTTTGATAATCATTTCGCCGTTTGGTAAGAATCGTTTTTGTTCCAACAAACTCACTCCTTATACACTAATTTTTATTTCAAATCTTTCCATTTCACCTTTGAAGACTCGTAACATCGAAGCTTTTGTTTTAGTTCGTGATTCTCGCTGTCGCTTTCATCACGTTGTTGAGCGACCACTTTCAATGTGTCGTACCACAACTTCGCTTCCTTTCTGGTTCGCTCTAACTCCGATAACAGATGAAACAGCGCACCAAATAAGAAAGTTGAGACAATCACTAAAATTAAACACATTGTTTCCAAGATGTTCACTTGAGACATTCACCCCTTTATTGCTACCGACTTTCGTGTCGGTAGCAAACAGAATATTTTAATTAGTCTTGTATAACCAAATCCGCTGTTACTTTTTTGATTTTTTCATCTAACTTATAATGTTCATCCCAAATTTCTTCAACAATCTCCCTAAATTTGCTGTGAACATCCGGGTATTCAGGCATGCTCAGATGATGTCGTCTATCCTCGTCGCTCTGAAAATGTTGAACTTTTAACCAGGCATCCAATTCCTGGGCTTTCTTTTTGAGTTGCTCACGCTTCGCAATCGCCTGTTCTAGCTTCATTTTAATCACTCCTTAGCGTTTGACGTTTCATTCCCGTCGGCATCGGTTTCGACTTCCCATCCGCATTTACAGGAACGGTAAAAAGAATCCTCTTTGACAACAAGTCTTCCTGCGCCATTGCCGACATTTTCACTGCCACAGACGGGACACGCATTGTACTTTTGTATCAATTCCAATGTTTTCACAGCGTTCAATCTGAACCACTCCTTATCCTGAACCGACTACTCCAACGTTATCCGATGACATTTCTGTCATGTTGATATCGTTTTGGAAGTGGTCCTTAATATCATCTTCAGAGATGAACAGCAAACCCGACTCCCTTGCATTTCTCCAAGGAGGTTCTGACTGCGATTGAAAGACCAACTCGAAAGCGGATAGTTTTTTCAGATGTTGCCATACCGCCTCGATGGTTTCCCTTTCATCGATTGTCAGAACCTTTTCATAGCGATTGGGTTGCTTGTATTTCTTATGACATGTCAAATCTTTCAGAGCAGGCAAATTGTTCTGACCTCTATAACTGAAGACATAATAGACTTGACGGATAACAGGTCCGTAATCCCAGGACTCGAACACATTGTCATCAATCAACCTTGCATTGTCCCAACGATAGTGCCCTCCCTGACAGTAATACAACAGCCTTTGCATCTTGAGATTGCATAAGGAATGGGCATCGCCTGTCGTTCGCATATCACTATCTCTCAAACGCAATAAATACATTGCCACATCGATTGCACGAGCCATGACTAGCCACCCTCTCAGACAAATTAGTGTTGAATATGGTTCTTTACGGTGTCGAACAAGAGTTTGTTCAGTTCGGTTTCGGTCTCACTTTGGAAAGGTTGACCTTTATATGCCGGTTTCACACCTTGCACCTTATCCTTCATCAATTGAATCAAATTCTCGGCTTCGGTCTTTGTGAATCGACCATGCTTCATCGAAAGCAAATACGCACGTTCTTCTTCTGAATAGCGAATCGCATCGACAAAGGACGAAAATCCGTTTGCTTCATACCGCAAAATGAAATCCATCATCCGGTACATGCTCATGAACGCTTTGGTGTCATAACCGTAAGCAACCACGTATCGGTTCGACTCTCGACTCGAACTTTCGAAATGCTTCAACTTGTTATGGAACATCCCAAAACAAGCATCGTAGAAATAGGGAAGGTTCATCTTCGCTATGCTTTCCCGCATCTTCAGCATCTCTTCCACAACATCGTGTTTGACCGTCAAATCGACAGAGAACAGAGCCTCGACAAAGTTGATGTTCGATTTCATCAATTGTTTCGCTAAATCTCGAATGTCGTGAACCGAATAGTCCACCGTTTCAGATGTGACAGACTTCACATATCGCTTGCCGCCATACAAGTCCTCGAAAGTTGGCAACACATAGATGCGATAGTCCTCATCTGATGTTTCGTCGTGTAGGTTATAGTTCTCGCTACCGATTTTCGCCACCAAGACGACCTGTCTTCCTTCAAATTCCTTCAGTTCTTTCAATTCACTTGTCGTGAATACCTTTTCACTCATATGATTCTTCCTCCTTCAAGTGGTATATCTACACCATTTCGCATTACTTGATTCATGCTATGCGAAGGAATGTGGGATTATCTCTCCTTTAATTGTATATTTATTTTTGACTATTGTCAAAATAAAGAAGCCTAGAATCTCTAGGCTTCGTTCACATCGTTCACCCGAGGCGGTTACGTAAAAATTCCTCGGTCTTCATCGGGGCTGTATCTAGCAAGACATCTTCACCATGGATTAACACTGGTGCGGTCTGGAGAGCGAAACGTTCTACAAGCTCTTGGTATCGTTCCGGTTGTTCATCTTTATGGATGACCTCAATCTCATCCTTATATTTGTCCGCCATCCCCATCTTTAAGAACATCTTCAACTGGACGCACTTGGGGCATCCTTCTTTCGTCAGCATCATCATCTTCATATCATCCACTCCTTCTTATGCTTCAATTTTATTTTTATGCAGTGAGGGCTGTTCTCGGTTCGTCAAAGTAGAAGTCTGCATCCTCAAGTTCAACAATATCGATTCGCTGATATCCGTTGCCTTTCATCGAGAAGAATTCAAAGTCTTTCGTCTTTGTGCTCAGACCGTTCAGAATGACCTTGTTGACTGCCTCGTAAGGGAAGACCGGAGCAAAATCTAAATGCATCAACGCCTTGTTTGCGTTGTAGCGACAGAACGACTTCACATCTTCTTGCAAGCCGAGCGGGACGTAAATCTCGTCGATGACAACCTTCTGAAGCTCGTGGATTTCGACAACTCGTTCATTAATCCATTTGGTCAGCTCTACTTTTGTCTCATCGTCAAACTTTGAGAACTCTTCTTTCGCAAGTTTCGAGACATACACCCCGTGGATTAGCTCGTCACGGATGATGAGGTTGATAATCTCACCGGATTGCATCATTTTCCCTTGAGCGTAGTAATAGAGAGGCGAATAAAATCCTGAATAAAAGAGGAAGCTCTCCAGGAATACACTCGTGACCATCGTCTTCCATAATTCACGGCGATAAAGGATGTCTTGTTCGTCCATGATGTCATTGTCTCGGTAGAAGATGAACTTATCCATTTTCTTGTATTGTTCGACAATCGTGCCGACCAATGCTTGAAGTGCGTTATTTTCTTCTGCCCAATTGATGAGTTTTTTCTCTTGGTCTTTCGTCAAGAGCGTCTGGAAGATGGTCGAGTAGGACTTCGCATGCACCGCATTCTCTTCCATTCCTGCAAAGGTGAGCATCGCCTTGCGTTGGTGATATCGTTCCGGAATCGCTCTAGCGACTACCGGCATCCCCAAGTCACCTTGATACGTGTCCAGATACGTCAAAAGTTGAAGGTTCTGTACATAAGCCCATCTTTCTTGTTCTGATAGTCCCTGCCATGTATTTTTATCCGTCGATACCGGAATCTCTTCAGGATGCCAAAAGTTCTTCTTCAACTCCATGAAAAAACGTTGTGTGAAGTCATCTTCAGGCTGATTCCAGTTCGCTCCGGTGTATCCATCTGTTTTTTTCATTTCAAAGCACCCCCATGTCTCTGTTTATTATCAAAAAATGTAGAGGGGGATTCCCCCCTCGTATTGGTTTTAGACTGCACAAGATTCGCATTCATCAACCATTGTCTCTTCTCCAAGTTCGACTTTCTTCGTTCTTGTGTAGTAGAGCGTCTTAAGTCCTTTGTGGTGAGCGTAGAGATAGATTCGTTGCAGTTCACGTGAGTCCATAGTCGAATAAATGTTCAGTTCGAACGAGATGCCTTGGTCTACATGCTTTTGAACGGTAGCAAGGAAATCGATAATCTTGAATGCGTCCATGTCGTAAGAGGATTCATACATGAAACCGACCTCATCACATTTCGGCATCGGATAATACGTTCTTGAGTTTCCGTAAGTCCGTTCCTCAACCAATTTCTTGACCGGTGTGACCGAAGGCGTCGCATTCATGGTGTAACTGATGGAGCCCGTCGGGGCGATTGCCATACGGTGACTATTGTATAGTCCGTGCGTCATGACATCTTCCCGCAGTTTGTCCCATTCTTTTTGTGTCGGGATATGCATCCCATCAAACATCTGTTTCACTTTATCGGACTTCGGCAAAATCTCGCCATGGCGTTCGAAATACGTACCATCTGCATAAGTGGATTCTTCGAACTTGTAGAATCGCTCTCCGGTTTCTTTCGCTTTGAGCATGGAGTGTTCGAGCGTATAGAAGTTGACCATGTTGAAGTACACGTCTGCGAACTCGATGGAGTCAGGGCTACCGTATGCGACATACTGTTCTGCAAAATAGCCATGTACATCCATGACGCCTAGACCTACGGAACGCATCAAGCGGTTCGCTCGGGCGACTCCTGGGACTGCACTGATGTTACTAGAATCTGAAACCGAGTTCATCACGTCCATCGCAAGGAATACCGGTTCTCTTAAAGATTTGCGTTTCATCGTGTTTCTCATGTTGAGTGAAGAAAGATTACACGAAATGTCCATCCCCACCTTGTCCTCGTGACGCTTATCATAATCCGCATACGAGCTGAGTTCTGACGGCTGAAGGATTTCTGTGCAGAGGTTGCTAAATTCCACTTTGTCCACCAATGGGTTTACCTTGTTCACGTTATCAGAGTACATGATATACGGATATCCGCTCTCACTTTGGATGACGGCAATGGTTTGAAGCAATTGTCGTGCTGAAACCTTTCGCTTACGCACACGTGGGTTCGCCACTAGCTTGTCATACCAGTTTTCCATATCGACAGCAATCGTACTAAATGGAATACCGTACTCTTCCACTACAGTCTGCGGATAAAAGACGTACATGTCTTGATTCTGTCTTGCAAGCTCAATGAACTTGTCAGGAATGACGACTCCAATAGATAGTGTCACAAGACGAGAGTCTGAATCGGCACTCACCGATTTCGATGCCAACAACTCTTCGATGTCTGAGTGGAAGATGTTCAGATACACCGCTCCTGCACCCTGACGTTGACCCATCTGGTCAGCGTATCGGAATGCTTGGTCAAACAATTTCGCAACACCCATCGCCCCTTTTGCGGCGCCGATAACTTTCTTGATGCTCTCTCCTCGGGCTCGGATATTGGTCAAATCAATCGAAACGCCTCCGCCCCCTTTAGACAGTTGCATCGCTTGTTCGTGCGTGCGTGCAATGTCATTCAACGAGTCTCCGCATTTCAGCAAGAAGCAGGATACGAATTCTCCACGACGTTTGCGACCTGTGTTCAAGAGTGTCGGCGTTGCGGGTGTGAATTCTTGATTCACCAAAGATTTAACCATCCGCTTCGCCTTCTCGAAGTCACCGTTCGAATGATACAAGGCAATGACTGCCATTCTATCTTCGTATCGTTCCAAAATACGCTTTTTGTCATTCGTCTTCAGCATGTAATCGTTGTAGACTTTGAATGCACTCATAAAGGATTGGAACCGGAACTTGATGTCATAGGCGGTTTGGAATACTTCTTTAATCTGTTCGAATGTATATTTCTCCAAGAACTCGGATTCGTAGTAATCATACTCGACCAGGTAGTCTAATTTTTCTTTTAGCGTGTGATGGAAAACCATGTTCTGGTTGATATGATTCAAGAAATAGGAACGTACTGCTTTCTTGTCCATTTCTAAGTTTTTCGGGTTTCCTTCTTCATCGACCACCATGTTGTTATAGAGAATCCATTCCGGGATTTCACTCACGACATGATGCGTCGTTTCTTCCATTAATGCTTCTTTTGTCATATCATCTCCCCCATTCTTTGTTTTCGATATCTTGCATTTTCAACCACGTCTGTATCCACTCTTTTACAGACCGGACATCCTCAGGGTACCCCCGAATATCTATTTTTCTGATTAAAGGAATCTCATATTCCAATCGAATCTTGTCACCTGCCAATGCAAAGAGCGCCCCCCAACGGGTATCACCACTTACACAAGTTCCAATCGTGTTTCCTGCATAACGGTTTAGAAAAGCATGCGTATTTTCTGGAACATTTCCTTTTCCAAAGGTATGTGTCACCAAGAAGATGTCTGCATTTACTTCTCCTTCGAACGAAGTAACAGGCATTGTTGGAAACCCTAGCTGTTTGGCGAACCATTCTGTGTTGCCCGTTCGAGAATCATAAGCAATGATGAGCGGTCTCTTCATTTCAATCACTCCCTTCTATACGCAAAAAACAAAACGACCTGATTTCCTCAGTTTTCCAAATGGTACTGAAAGAACAAAAAATGAATGGACGAAATTCTCTCTGTCTGCGTCCACTCACTTTGTTTTAATACTCTATTCATCTGTTCGATGTTTCTTCACTTTTTTCTCACACTATTTCGTCCTATATACACAAAAAATACACCTCGTCTTTCGACAAGGTGCATTCAAACTTGCAATCATTATTGTTTCGTCATCCGACTCACACCGTCTTCAATCTCTACCAGGTATACGGCATCTCCGACAGAAGGGAGGTGCTCTAGGTCATGGGTGACGAGCATCGTCTGTTTCTCTGTGTAGGACACAAGTTCTTTCATGAAGCTTGCAACTGCGGGCTTATGCTCGGCAGATACGAATTTCGTGGGCTCATCAAAAAAGTTCGGGGCTTTGTTGCCCTCACCGACAAGCATTCCTGTCGATACGAACGTGGATAGGGAAATGATGTCTCGAATTCCCCCGCCTTCTTCCATCGCCTCGATGACCATTTTTCCTTTGGTGGTCTCTTTCACGATATCGACATCCGCCGTCGGGACGCCACGCTGTGAATCCAGATTGATTTGCACGGAGTAGGATTCGCCGAGCACCATCTGAACCGAATTCGTCGCTGTCTTCTCCAAGACTTCTTTTCCATTCTTTCGAGCTTCGTCTGAAGACTTTTCCAAAAGTTCTTTTAGGATTTTCTTATCATAATTCTCCCTTTGAACCTTGAATAACTCTTTTTCTTGCTTGCTTTTCTGTTCCTCAAGCAGTTTGAGAGCCATTTCTTCGGCATGTGTCTTCATCTTTAATTCCTCATGTCTTTGTTTCAGTGTATTCAAGTCCATATATAGACCCCTCTCCATTATCATTTTGCCATTATTCATCCTGCGTTCGGCACCACATCATCTAGCTCGATAACTTGAACTTCGACGATTAATCCGGTTACAAGGTCACCATTTCGGAAATTGACCATGCTTTTTTGGACGACCTTTCCTACCACGGGTATTGCATCGGACGGGACAAACGGATGCAGTACACGGTTGGATACGCAACCCGATAGTACCGTATGCTTATTTCCTGAGACGAATCCGAGGTTCATACCATTTGATTCCCGAACGGCGACTATCGCCTTCTTGTCATAAGAATTGTTGACATCCCGATACAGAACGATTCTCTCTCCAACCCCAACAATATTCAAATCATATTCAATACTGACGACAGTGACTCGTTTAGGTACGATTTTAGCCATATGCGAATCTCCTTTTTTGGTTTATTTCATTACTTATAGTATAAATATTTTTATACAAATAGTCAAAAAACAAACCTGATTCTTTCCGGTTCTTTTTAGTGGACATCTTGTCCTTGCGGTTGTTGAACATCCCATTTTCCAATGACTCGCTTGAATGTAGAAAATCGTGAGATATTTTCGATAATCACGGGTTCTGATGTGTGTTTTAAATGATAACGAGCTCTTTCATTTAGAACTTCCTTCAAATGTTCCGAGACAGACTGGTTCTCGGCAGGTCTTACACATCCACGAAATAAGATTGGATGTACAGAGAATCCTAAAGATTTAGCGATTTTTTGCACAACATCTGAATCTAGGTACACATGAAATGTGAGGTCATAAATAGAAAACAAGACCAAACCATTCTCGCCTTGATAGGCATGACCAATATATTGTTCAGACCACTTGTTTCCCTCAAGCAATCTCAAACAGTCGGATTCGACCTTTTGTCGATATTCAGTTTCTTCTTCCGATTGATTCTCCCACTCTACGATGAAGTCTTTATAGGTCAATTGAAACCGGAATGCATTTGATTCGATTTGTTTTGTCACATAGATGATATCCCCGATTCCGACATGTTCTGAGACGTTTCTCCATTTATGAATCGGTGTATGCTGTTTCAACACGGGTAATTTCTCCATGTTACCCCCTCCTCTTTTCGTCAATTCAATTTGATTCTTGATTTAACTTACGTCAATCAAGAAGATTTCATTCCGCCCTTGAATTGTCAAATAAAATTGACTATTTTTAGTGACAGCGGGTATACTCTATGGGAAGGGGTGAATCAAAAATGAGAATCGAACTCCCAACGACAGCTTGTGTGCATATAAATGATAGAGATATGTTGAATATCCTTCTTGAAAAACAGAACGAACTCTTACAAGGTGCTGAATGTTCCGAGCAGGATGAGGCGAATCATTCCTTTTGGTTGATAAAAAAACGTCTTGAGTCTGGAGAAGATGTCACTTATCGATGGAAACAGATTGATGAAGAACATCATAACGTAATCGAGAGTCTATCACATTTGATATATCAATTTGAAATGTGGCTAAAAACTCAGTCATAGATAAAAGCCTGCAAAATCGCAGGCTTTTATGCGTTTAGAGCATATTCAGTTTCAGGTGAGTCGATGAACTTCAGTGTAAATACATCCTGTCCCTGTTTCAGGTTCTTTTGGAAACGGAGTGTCACCATAGGTGCTGTCTCTCCAATTTTCCCGAATGATACCCCGATGCACCCTACTTCTTCATCGTTGATATTCACTCCGATAAACTCCATCTCCTCGATATCTCTCGCACTGTATACTACCGCTCCATTTTCAAACGTGTCTTGAATTTTAGTCAAAAAGTTTGGTAATGGAAATACATCAACATCACAATGCACATTCTGTGTCATCTCTTTTAATACTTGTACATCACTGTCCTGAATCAGTTCGTGTTCTAAAAAGGAGAAATCCAAATCACTTCCGAAGTCCTTTTGCATATTCATCAATATAGTCCCCCTTGCATCTATTTGTAATTATAGATTAATTTTTATTTTGACTATAGTCAATTTTATCTTGCTTTACCTTCTTGCTCTTCTGTTTTAGATGTTTATATTTCTTCTCGTTCAACCATGCGATTATTCCCAATCCTACATATCCGATAGCCATAATCGAAACAATCAACGTGGTATGGATTTTCTCGTAAAAATGGATGCCGAATGCTAACAAGGAAACAGACATTAAAAACAGAAGCATTTTGTTCATCACATAGTGCCCCATGTCATCTCCCCTTTCTATCTATATCAGCTATCCTATGCAGTAGATTCTCTCACGAACAAAAGAAGAGAGGAATTCCTCTCTTCTTACTGAACAGCCTCTTCCGAAACGCTGAGTCGTAGAAAAATTCGTGCCATATAAGTGGTGATGGTGTCACTCATTTGATTGAACGCCACTAACGTTTCTTGATTATACTCTTGCACGGGATTCGCCTGTTTATATGAGGCAAATCGCACATTCTCTTTGATTTGATTTAGCGTCTCCAAATGCTCAGTCCAAGCATGGTCAATCGCTTGCAAGACTTGCATACGCAATACGTTCTCTTCGTCTTGAATGCTCTGCGCTCGCATATTGAATAATGGTTCGACTTGAGAGATAACCCAGTCTTCCACAACCTTAGGTGACTGTCCTTCTAATGATTCCATCTCTTTCTTCGGAATCGTAACGCCTTGAATCGCCATCACTTCTACAAATCGGTTCGTGGAGTGGAAATAGCTTTCGTCATCACGATGAATCATCCAATCCGCAAACTCGATTGCAAACATTCGCTTGACCCAATCCAAAGTGGCGCTCTTTAACGCATCGATGACATTGACTTCTCCATCAAGCAATAGATTGCGCTCATGATAGAGTTTCATCCGTTGTTGATTGTTGATGCTGTCATACTTGATGGTTTCTTTACGCATATCATAATGATTGCCTTCTAGTTTCTTTTGTGAGGATTGAATCGTCTTTAAGAGAAGCTTGTTCTCGATTTGAGCAGATTCATCAGTCACAAATTGTTTGAGACGTTGTCGGATGGAAGGTGGTGCAAAGATTCGAAGTAAATCATCATCGAATGAGAGATAGAACTGAGAAGAACCAGGGTCTCCTTGGCGTCCTGCCCGACCTCGAAGTTGATTGTCGATACGTCGGTTCTCATGTCGTTCGGTACCAATGATTTTCAGTCCACCGACCTCACGAACTCCTTCACCCAACTTGATATCGGTTCCACGTCCCGCCATGTTTGTCGCAATCGTGACGGTTCCTCGTTTTCCTGCGTTTTTGATAATTTCTGCTTCCATCGCATGATTTTTCGCATTCAACACGACATGTTCAACATTTCTCTCCTTGAGCAAATCGGACACCAATTCTGATTTCTCAATACTAGAAGTACCAATGAGCACCGGTTGTCCACGCCGAATACAGTCTAAGACATCCTCGACAATCGCATCATATTTCGCTTTCGCTGAAACATATAATTTATCGTCATGGTCTTCTCGTTGAACAGGTTTGTTTGTCGGAATGACGTGAACCGGTAATCCATAAATTTCTCTGAATTCCAACTCTTCCGTTTTAGCGGTACCAGTCATACCTGAAATTTTCGTATAGAGGAGAAAGAAGTTCTGATACGTAATTGTGGCGAATGTTTTATTCTCACGCTGTACTTTCACACCTTCTTTTGCTTCAAGTGCTTGATGTAAACCATTCGAGAAGCGACGCCCTTCAGATACCCGTCCCGTCCCTTGGTCAATGATAAGGACTTCACCCTTTCGAAGGATGTAATCACGGTCTACTTCCATGAACTGATGGGCATAGAGAGCCTTTTCAACATGGAACCGGATACTCGTCCCCTCATCACTGGTATAGTTCTTCAATCGAAAGAATCGTTCGGTCTTATCGATTCCGGCATCGGTCAACCAGATTTGTTTTGTCTCTTCATCGATTTCAAAATCTGTTTTCTTCTTCAATGTTCGAACATACATGTCTACGAGCTTGTAATAATGTGTCGGCTCTTCACCTCCACCTGAAATAATAAGTGGTGTTCTCGCATCATCAAGCAAAACACTATCGACTTCATCGACGATGCAATAAACAAGTTTTCGCTGAACTCGCTCCTCTGGACTCATGACCATATTGTCTCGTAAGAAATCAAAACCAAGCTCAGTATTCGTGATGTAAGTGATGTCCGCATCATACTGTTTCGCCCGCTCTTCCGCTTCGTCATCACCCGTGATGACCCCTGTCGTCAATCCTAAGAAATGATAGAGTGGCGCCATAATGTCATGGTCTCGTTTCGCCAAATAATCATTCACCGTGACGACATGGACACCTTCTCCGGTTAAGGCATTCAGATAAGCCGCTAAAGTCGCTACCAATGTTTTCCCTTCACCTGTTCTCATTTCCGCAATTGTACCTTGATGCAAGGCGATACCACCGACTAATTGTACGGGATAGTGACGCATGCCCAAGATGCGTTCAGAGGCTTCTCGACATACGGCGAATGCTTCGACCAAAAGGTCATCGAGCGTCTCACCATTTTTCAATCGATTCTTGAATTCCGTCGTTTTATATTGAATTTCTTCATTAGATAGTTTTCGAATTTCATCTGAGAGCGACTCAATTTTGACTACTTTCTTTTCAGCCTGTTTTAGAAATCGTTTCGTCTCTGATTCTTTTAAGCGTTTTAAAATACCCATATCCCACACTCCTTGTCATTATTTCATCTGAGTTATTAAATTCTCTCATTTATATTTGACTATTGTCAAAAATATTAGTGCTTATATCACTTACGAGCCATAAAAAAAAGAAAGACCGAAGTCTCTCTTAAGATGCCAACCATTCTGAGAAGAATTGCAGAAGTTCTGGTGCGAAAATCGTTGCCGTAAAGACAACAATCGAAATCGCCATCCCGAAGATGCCTCGTTTGAGCCAGTCATTTTTTGCAATCGCTCCCAGACCGACAAGGAATACAGAGATAACGAAAATCGCAATCGAGAATGGGTATGCGAACGTCGTCAGGACGCTCACAAAGTCTCCCCCTTTGCGTTCAGCCCAATCCGAAGCCTGCTTCGCATTGACGCTCGGAATCTCTCCGGATGCTGAGTAATACTTGTTTCCGTTCTCATCGGTCTGTGTGGTGGACAACGTCTGATTCTTCATCATGACGCCATCGCTTGTGCTTTCGACAATCTTATCTACTCCAGAAGCTTCTGCCTGAGTCGGCATGAGTACTGGCGCAGTCATCCCGAGAGCGAAAAATGTCAGTCCTGCAGACGACATGATTTGTTTCATCTTGGTTGTTTTCATGATTACCACTCCTTTACTGAAAGATGATGTGTTATGGCAGGAAGCCTCATTAGCTTCCCTTTATGCTATTTCAATATGATTCACTTCATAACAACGTCAATCGTTTTCAACAAAAAAAGAAAGAGGAATGACCTCTTTCTTTTGTCACAGTTTCACGAATTGGGCAGGGTCGAGTGGATTGTCCTTATATCGACCGGTACCATTTTGGATTTCAAAGTGAAGGTGTGAGCCTGTCGAGTTTCCGGTTGAACCCATGCCTCCAATGATTTGTCCTTGTTTGACGGTGTCCCCATCACTGACATTTATCGAACTCAAGTGTGGGTACACAGTGGACATCGTTTTACCATTGATATTGTGTTTGATGTGGATGAGATTCCCATATGCGCCTCGGTATCCGGCATCGATGACGACACCGTCAGCTGCCGCTAAGATAGGTGTTCCGACTGGCGCCGCAATATCTACACCAGTATGATAGTCTGGGTTACCTGGGCTTGTCGGGTTGTCACGCCATCCGAACTTACTCGTAAATCTGCCTTGTGCCGGAGTGATGAACGCACCTGTCAGACTTCCGCCCGCTACCACCCATGAAGGGTCGGTAGGTTGACCGTCTAACAACACCTCCAAGAACACATCCTTGCTCGAAATCCCTAAGGTGGCACCTTTCTTCACTTGTTCCCCTTCTTTAATTGAAACCTTTTTCAACGTGGAGTATCTGCTCACCGCCCCATTTCCATGGTCAACGACAACAAAATCTCTTCCGACTTCCTTGATGACACCATCGGCGATAGAGAGGACTTTCGAACCGTCTGGGGCTTTAACCGAGATACCTTTACCATTGAACGGAATTGCCACGGTGTCTGCCTTCTCAACGACATTGCCATAGCCGTTAGGGAAATATGCTGTCAACATCTCGCCAACGCTCGACTCTGCTCCACCCGTCATGCTAGGTGGTGCCGAGAACAAGAGCTTGTATTTCTCTTTCCATTGTTTAGGTGTGATGTAATCATATTCCGTCCAATATTTTTTCTCCTTCATCGCTAGTGACATATTGATAAGGTCTACAGGCGCATTCCCGATTTGCTTGTTCGAATAACGAACCCGCTCTGTACTGAACTCTTTTGGCACATCCGAGAATAGCTCTGACCATTTATCCATCAGTTGGTCGATGAAGTCGAGGATAGAGAAGTTGCTTCCTGTGTCTCCTTGAGAGATACCTGCTCCCATTTTTATATTCCCATCGATATAGACTTTGTTTCCTTTCGCATCCATAATCCATGGTTTTTGGGCTCCACCTGGATAGTGTTTCAGAACATGTTCAATATACTGAACGTCTCCATAGCCCGTACCGTGAACTTTCATACGCCATTCCAACCACCCTGTATCTTTGGGATTCGATTTGACGGCATCTACGGTAGTTCCTTTACTGGAAGCATAGGCGGTGATGACTTTGTTAATCCCACCATCTCCATAGTTATATCCCTGTAACCCGATGAGCGGGTTATACTTCTGAGCCTTCATTGCCCCTTGCAAAATCATCGCTCCGATTTGGATATTGGTTTCGACGTTTTGCAATTTGTCCATCGTGGCGACAACTGTATCAACTTTCCCGGTCTGATAGTTGAACGCCTTTTTGGTCTGATTGACATGGTAAGTCACTTGAATCTGTGAAATACCGATAGCTCCTCCTGCATCCTTCACGCTTGAGTGAACACCACCTCGCTCTTGCGCACCTTTTGCCGCAAGCAACAATGGGTCTATTCCATACATCTCTCCGTATTTCTGATAATACGGTGCGTATTGCATCGCACGCTTGAAGTTATCCGAACCACCTTGGACGCCCATCAATGCGCCTAGATTTGTATCAGAGTCCGTTTGGGGGTTGTCATATTCACTTGAAGTTTCAAGGTCTTCTTCGACATCTTTCAAAATACTCTCCAAACCTTTGATGTCCTTCCCTGTTCTTTCTTTCAAATAGAAGCCACCTAGTGCGTTGTTCGGCACTTGCGCCTCATAGTGATACAGATAGTCCTCAATATATCGACTTCCTACAATTTTGGATGTATCCGGTTCACCCACATAACGAGGTTCTTTTGACCAGACATAACCTTCTACTTGTTCCTTAATCTGCTTTTTCTCTTTCTTATATTTGACGACTGTCTTTGAGGTCATGACAGGGAATGCTGTTTTTCCTGTCGTAATCTCTTTCGTTGAGGCACCGGTCTCGTCAACCGTGTAATAAAGAGGTAGTCCCGCTTCGTTGACAGCTTGAACGTCCACTTTCTCCTCATACCGGACATCTACCGTAACATCTTTGGTCAAGGTTTTCGTCCATGTTTCGCCCGTGTTTCGCCATTCATGTTCAATTTGGTTTTTGATAGAACCAATCGAGGTTGTGACACCTTCAATCATGTAAACGGTCTTAGGGAACCCAGAGACATTTTCCTCTATCTTCTTTCCACCTTCTACTTTTTGATTGATGAATGCCTGTTTTTCTTTATCCCACACTTGAGTCTGCGTGATGTTCCCAACGTTTTTGCGAGATTCAGCGAATTTCTTATATTGAAGGATTGGTGCAAAGCCATAATCCCAAACACCCAATTCTTTCTTACCTAGAATCGGAATACCCGTTTCTTCTTGGTACGCCTGACTTTCCACTTTCAGTAGTCTGTTTTTATGCGTGAGCTGTTTCAATTCGAAAGTTTTTGAATCGTGATGAACCGGTTGGATGAACTGCTCAGGAAAACGGAACTTATCCTTGTTTAAGTACTCGTCCATGGTATAGATAAAATCCGGACTAAGCATGAATTCCTTCTCCCGTGCATACTTATCCTTGACCGCCTCTACAGCCAGGTCATCCGCTTTATACATCTTCCCGTTGATGACCTTATAGTAGGACTGTTGGCTATAGTAGGCATAAAATGCCTTCACGACCTTGTTGGCACTAGACATCTTCGAACTCACATATTCACCCTTGTCATTCTTGGTCAATTTGTTGTCCATCCGAACATCTTCTTCTTGATATTCCTCTTCTTTCCCCTTATTGTCTTCCATCTCAAAGGCGATAGAGAATATCATGACGAGTAGTATGATAATCGCAAGAGCCGCTAACACATAGGGACCTAGCAGTGCAATCAGCTTGGCAATTACTTTTGCCACGAGTTTAGCAACCGCCTTTCCGAGCTTCTTCATACCGGCTTTTCCTAACTTCCCTCCGACCTTGCGTCCTGCAGATTTCCCAACATTCTTCGCCATCTCTACTGACTGATTGCTATCGGTACTCGAACTTTGGCTATTGTCAGACCCATTTATTTCTTCGTGGTCATGTTCACTCATCGTACATTCCCCCTTCATTTGTACTGTATTCACTATCCTATTCAAGAACCTGAAATAATTTTCAATATAAGACATAAATATATGTTCAATTAGTCAAAAAAGAGGGGACAAATCCCCTCTTCATTAGTCTGGCTATGTCACCAATCGCTTAGGTGTTTTTTTTATACTTCTCACGTTCGTTCCCTGTGCGAATGCTGTCTAGCATATTGGCGTTGGTGTTCGAACCTGGTGTTTTAGTGAAGCGGTGATGTGTGTTGGTGCTTTGGACTCCATGTACATGGTTAGTTCCTGGCTTCGCAGTCACTTTCATCCCCTCCCCTTTGGTATAAGACACTCCTGTGATACCTTGTTTTGTATAATGGTCTTTACGTTCTTCACTTCCACCGTTAAATGCCATATACATATCCATCATTTTTTCATTATCAGCGCCCGTGTAATACTTCCCTGAATTAAATGATTTCGCATCTAAATCATAGTCATACGTATAGGCGATGTCCTTCCCGTCCATTTCAACGTGCTTGATGGCATGTTCATCATACATCTGGTCATAGCCTTCCCCGTTGTCCTTACGGAATGAATGGGTGAAGTTACCGTTGTCCGGCTCATAGCCTTCATAGTTTCCAGTGTTCTCATAGTCACCCATGCTCTTTGGAGCTTGTTGCTTGAAGCCCGGGCTATTTTGTGCCGAAGCATGTTGTGTGGAAGATTTTTTGATGTTTGGTTTTCGGTTTCCTGCAGATGCGCCCATGTTCTGACCAACAGAGCCATTACCGACTGCCGCCATACCGACTGCTGAGATGGCATTTCCTGCCTGAACTCCTGCTCCCATCGTCTTACCTGCGGTCGAATTCATGAATTCATCCTTCTTCTCACGAATACGATTCGCTTTTGCATAAACATCGTTCGACGCCATACTAACGGTTCCTCCACCGGCGTTGCTAGAATTCTGTTTGAGAACCGCATTACTTGGAGCACTCGCTCCTCCGCCACCTGGAGTGATTTCGCCACCTGGTTTTGTGGCTGAGCCGTTGCCACCTTTCGACATGGTTGCATTGTCATTTCCAACCATGCTTCCACTTCCCTTACCATTGTTTCCAGTTTGATAATCAGCAAAACTCTTGTGACTCTGCATCCCTTCTCCAGTCGTACTAGACTTCGAGCTTGATGTATTCGATTTTGAGTAACTGGACGATTTTCCACCGCCACTCCGCATCTTCTTAGAACCTGCTTGTGCGAGTCCTCCGACAGCTCCAAATGCTCCAGCCCCGACATCCATCAATCCACCACCGATACCCGTAGCTTCACGGAAGAATTTTGTCATTGGAATGAAAGCGAAAAGAACGACCAATTGTTCGAACAGTCGAAGTCCACCAAATGTTGATACTGATGCAAAAAGGGCTACCAACAATGCATGGAAAGTCTGTACATAGATATTTCCGACCAATTCTCTCATGTATGTGGAGAACATCTGTGAATATTTACTTCCGAACGCAAGCGAGGCAACAAATAAAGGACCCGTTGCATAGAGTACCATCACTGCAATCGCTCTTGCGATATAAATGAAGTTGAAATACAGTTCCATAATAAGGTATGCCCCGTTGATAATCAGGAATGAGATAACTCCTGAACCAGGAGATGACGCACCAAAGTTCGAGGTTACAGTCGATGTATTTTTCATAATATCTACGAGCAAGAAGTTCATGTGTGCCAAGAAGTAGAAGATTGGGTTGAACATCATCAGCGCAAACCCTACTGTGACAATCGACTTGACACCTTCCATCAAGTCCACTCGCTTCGCAATGTTAATGGAAGCTAAGTTTCTTAGGGAGAACAATCGAACGAATGCGAGAATCATGAGCATCCAAGCTAAAATGACGGACACCCAATGAAGCACATTCGCAGATTCGAACCAAGTCATCGGCATGATGCCCTTGAAGTAACCTGCTCCACCACGTTCCCCATCATTCAACATCAGCTCTGAGAATGAATAGAGTCCCAACATCGAGCGGAGTCCCAACATCAAGTTGTCACCTAAATCAGTCATCGTAGACTCTAGCTTACTCGGCTTAATCACTTCATCTAGTGTGTTGTAGTAAACATTGTGCTTTACCACATAATAATGCGCTTGAAGAACGACATGCTTCCATGTCAGATACTTTGTATCGCCCTCATTCACTTCGTCCTTCAAATCAGAAGGTACGTTTTCTGCCAATGGAGACCAAACTTTCTTCTGCTCGGCGGAAGCACTCCCACCTAACTTGATATATCCTTTTGGAACTTTGTATACAAAGTGTCGTGTTTTCTTCGATGGCGTCACAATCTTCACATATGCCGTCCCCGTGACCCCGATTCGTCTCTCATCTTCTGGGGCGTTCTTGTTCCCCGTCACCTTATACTTTTTCCCATTGTAAGTTATCGTGCTCTCAACGTTTTTAGCTGAAGCATTCGCCAATTCGGTTCCAAGCTTGATGAGCTCCGACTGGTTCGGTTTAAGTCCGCTATCTTGAACAATGAATCCGATGGCATCGTTCAAACTCTGAATCATGGTGCGAGAGACCCATTCGGCACGAGCAAGGTCTAACGACCCCCCGTCATAGCCTTTTGAGTTTTCAATACCAGGGAATGTGAAGATAAGATATGGATTGTTCACAAGGTCATGACTGACAAACTTGTCTTTTTTCAGGTTTTCTAAATCGGACGTCAAATTGACATTTTCCCAGTCATATCCGTGAATATAACCCAACTTTGATTCACGGTGACTGCTATGACCGTGTGTGAATCCTTTCTCATCAGACATGATAGCCGGCTCATATCGTGAATTGGCAACGTTCAGCGTCGTTGATAAGTAATAGGCGCTGTGAGCGGATGCTTTCATAGGAGAGATGGCGGTAAACATACAGGTCACCGCCATCAAGCTCACTAAAGTCTTTTGAAGGAGATTATTCTTTTGTCGTTGTTTTTTCATGTGTATCAACCTCCTTTTTTTATGAAGCTTTCGTTCCTGTGACTTGTTGGTTCGCTTTAGAAATGAACTCAATCTCATAGTCAAACGGCAATACATGAGCGACTGAACTCTGTTGTCCCATCTTGATGAGCGCTTCTCCTCGCTGTGCCTGAAGAAGGAAGTTTCGTTCACCGTCCGACAGCTTAAACATGTCCTGTACGCCATCAATATCCGTTGAGTCTTGCTTGAGCAAGATTTTGGTCACAGCATTTTTGAGTACCGCCTGACCTTGTTGGCTGTCCGCAAATTCCATGAATTGTTGTGATGCCACAAGCAATCCACCATTGCGCTTACGGATACGCCGTGAACAGTTCTCTAGGAATTGTCCGGTATATTCGTGCCCCGCCATACTCTTATTGACGAGCATCCAAGCTTCGTCACAAACGATACGTTTTTTGATGTGACGGTTCTTCTTCGCAAATTTCTCCCAAGACCAAGACAATGCGACATACATCCCGATAGGGCGTAAGATGGACTCTTCCAACTGTGAAATATCGAAGGTAACAATCGGTGCATTTTTGAAATTCAAGAGTTCTTCAGACGTGTGACAATCAAAGAGGTCATAGATTCCACCTTTCTTGTAAATCTCTAAAGATTTAGCAAGACTTAATGTATCCTTATTGCTCTCTGAACGTGCCAAGTCCAACAACCTTTCATGGAAGTCGGAGAATGTCGGCATCGGCTTACGCATCCCTTCGGTGTAGAAAATTCCAGTTTCTTCATCGAAAAAGGCATCTGTAATGAGCAAGGATTTCGGGTCTTCATTGAATCCTAAATCCTCATATGTCTGTTTGACGACTGTTGCGACGATTGACCGTTGCTCAGCATTCAATCCACCTGCCATAACTGCAATCAAGTTCAAGATATCAGCCGCTTTTGCCTTAAGGTCAACTTTCTCGATTCCATCATCTGGGTTGACCTCCGACTCTACGTCGAACGGATTCAAGAAGTGCTTGCTATCGGTGGAGATGCTGATATATGCCCCACCAAGAGCTCTTGTTAGTGCTTGATATTCGTTTTCAGGGTCGATGATGACCGTTCGGACACCACGAAGCGCAGAACGCATCGTCAAAAGGGAAACAGCGAAAGTCTTACCAGAACCTGCTTGACCAAAGACCGTAATGTTCGAGTTCAACAGTTTTTCACGGTCATAGAAATCAATCATGATAGGTGTGTTTGTTTCTAGATTGACCCCGATAAATACTCCCGTCTCATGCGAAATCTCCGCATTATAGAATGGGAAGCACGCTGTGAGTGCTCCAGTGTTGAAATTTCGAAAAAGGTCAGGAACATATGTCTTCCCAAATGGTAATGACGTTTTATAGCCCTCAGCCTGTCTCAGATAGGTTGGCATCAAATATACTTTGTTACCTTTAAGTTTATTGTCAATTTTCTGAGCATCTCGTTCCAAGTCTTCCTTGGTGTCAGCAAATAAATTTGCACCAATCTGGATGTGGAACAGACTCTCATAGTTCTGCTCCAATCGCTCACGTTGAGCATATAGTGAGACAACCATGTTCCGTAATTTCGTTTCGTTACGGATACTCCCCTTTTCTTGCTCGATGTGAAGCTGTGCCTCGAACTGGGTGATTTTATTTGTCAACTCGTCCAAAGCGAGTCGCTCATCAGCCGGATTGATATGAATGGTCAAGTCTGTATCAGCTTCGCCATGAATGATTGTATCTAACCAACCGACACGAATACTGGCAGGGAATCCTGTCATGATGTAACTTCTGACATACTTATCTCCGGCTTTTAAATAGTCGTGATGATTTCGTTCGAAAGAAGGTGGAGCGATAAAATCTTTGACATTCGTCATCCCTTTTTCGAATATGCGTGAATTCTCACTCGCTTCGTCTGAAACAACCAAGTTGGCATCATCAATGTACTTGTTTTTCTTTTTTCTTCCCATACTCACCACTCCCCCGTATTGTCATTGTTTTGAATTCCATCAGCGTTTTCTTTCAAGTCCAGTAAGACCTTTCGAATTTGCTCACCCTCTTGACTCACACCAAATCGACGTTTACCCAAGACCTCGATTTCAATTTTCTTCAAGGCTTCCGTTAAGATGATGTCGAGTTTTTCTTGCTCAGTCTTTCCGTATTCCTGACTTTCGCCTTCGACGATAAGTGCTGTGAAGTCACCATCAATCACGCCGTCCACATGCATATGGTTTGTCCGATGATAAACGGATGTCGCCAACTCTAAAATGTCCGGTGTTGTCAGCAATTTTGTTTCAATCCCCATAGATGAAA
Source organism: Exiguobacterium sp. s163 (assembly GCF_018617135.1). Taxonomy (GTDB): domain Bacteria; phylum Bacillota; class Bacilli; order Exiguobacteriales; family Exiguobacteriaceae; genus Exiguobacterium; species Exiguobacterium profundum. The sequence goes on along the minus strand of NZ_JACSJN010000003.1, from coordinate 304,187 downwards.
GGCTTTGTTGCACCATCTGACATCGTGTGTACATTTCTTTTAACACATAGTCGTATTTTTCGACGTCTGTTGAGTTGGTCAATGTCAGAGCCTCATCCAATGGAACAATGATGTATTTCTTTTTCTGTTTGGTGTTTCCAATACGCTCATAAATCTGTCCAAATTCTTTAAAGTAGACTTCAGCGTACTCAGAAAGGTTCGGATAGTCTTTTAACGTTTCAGTGATATCACCTTCTAAACTCTGCATTTGTTTCGTATTGTCCATCGTCTTGGTATGAACGAAGATACTAATCGGAAAAGTCAATGAGTCTAGGAAACGTTGAAATGTTGCTTCAATCGCCCCTTTTTCCTTATTGGTTCTCAGATTATAGTTAATCGAAGACACCTCAATATATGCTCGATATTGATGGTTCCCAAGGTTCACCATGGAGTCCTGGATATCTTGGAATGGTAAAAACTCTTGAGCCGTTTCAATATCTTTTTTAACTGACGTATCTCCATTTGTTGGGCTTGTTTTTTTGATGGCATAATATACCGCATACCCCATGCTACCGAACAATGTAAATAGCAATAAAATCCCGATTGCAATCATCATTACTCAATCACTTCCTTTCTCTTGTTAGCTAAATCGCCTTTTTGACTACGTAACTTTCGTTTAAGTGTCAGGTATCGAAAAAGCGTCAACCCTTTCTTCTTGACGAATACGAAGGGTAGACATGTCGTCAATCCAATGACCCCCAAAATGAGCGAAAATATCTCAGAATTTAAAGTCATGTATGAAACTGAAAACAGTACAATCGCAATACCTGCTCCGCCTAACATCCAAAAAAACTGCCCCCAATCAAAAAGTCCGCCGATAACTTTTTCTTTTTCTTTCACGTCCGGTGGTACTTGATACAAATTCATTGTCATTCCCCCAATCTTTCTTTCATAACTATTTTTAATATAGTCAATATGAATTTTGTTTATAATACTAATTTAACTTCTCTCATTTTAGAATAAATCTATGAAAACATGCTATTCTGAGCGGTCGAACCTCGGTTCAACCAAAGAAAAAAGAGCCTACTAGAGACTCTTTTGAACATCATGATAGTGCAGTGTAGAAGAAACCTACGATAATCGCTACTCCACCTAGACCTGCCGCCGCAATACCTGCAAAAACGAGTCCGGAAATAGCTTGTTGACGTGCTGACGGATTACCTGCAGATGCCCCAAGCTTCATAAATTGAATGATGAAGAATAGAATCATCGATACTGCGGCGATACCTGCAATACCAGAAATCCAGAAACGATACTTATTGATAAAGTTGTTCCATGATTCCGCCATGTCTTTTTCCCGGTCCATTTCTCCAGTTGTCGTAACACCGTCTGCACCAATCGTGACACTAGGTAATGCTGTTGCGGTTCCCTTAGGTTCCTCTTTTTTATCGTTTTTATCGTTTTTTGCCGTTGCATGCGCTTCTTCTGGAGCCACGACACCCATTGTACCGATTGCCGCTACTCCAAATGCGAGAGCAAGGCTTGCTTTAGAAACGATATCTTTTGCTTTTTTCATTTCCAATCACTCCCTTATGTGAATATGTTTTTGTTTGGCAGAAGCAACCAGTACCTCTGTTTCATCATTAATCTACTCAAACTTTCAAAGTTTCATAACAACCTAGAACCAAAATTTGTCGAACTCTTGAAAAAAATATGTCTGACCTTCTACTCAAATAAAAAGGAACCATACGCCGAAATGTACGGTTCCCATTGTCACGCCAACAATGAGTAGATTTCCTCATATTTGTTGACTGTGATGTTTTTATACATTATCTCCAAAGTCCTTGGGTTGAATGCAAATACAATCTCAACTTTTCCCACATCTGAGTAATAGATAAATCGCATTTCTTCATCTTTCACATCAGAGTCTCTTGAAATCATCAAATCTGATGTAAGGCTCGGGTGCATCTTTTCAAATAGACCTACCACTATTCTTTCAAGGTTGTCTTCCCACTCAAGCCAATCCTCAGTAGTGATACTCACCAACCTTAAGTCATAGTTCAAATTCAATCTGCTGAGAATCACATCATATTCATCTTCCAATGCTTTTAAGTCCTCAACTGCCTCGTGCACTCGCATCATTGAGATGGAAAGCTCCTCGACAAGTCTGCATAAGCTTTCTTCATGTCAATGATACCCTTTAAGTCTTTTTCTTTCTTCATCACCTTTTCTTGAATCTGCATGAGTTCATTCAACGATTCAATCGGCAAGCTCTTAGCTTTTGAATCGCTTTCACCCATGAAGATTTCGTCAGAGAAGTATCTCAAGACATCGGACATCTTGAGCCCGGGCGAGGCAGACTCCATCGACCCATCATGTACGAGCATGACACTCTCAAAGACAACCTTTGCTTGTCCATCAATTCGTTTGACAAGACAACGGTATTGAATTTGCACATTTTCTCCAGGCTTCGAAAAACCTTTTCCTGCCGGTGTATTCGTAACACCATTCATTTCAATCATTTGTCCGGGGTGGATGACAATCGTGACATCCGAAATGAAGTCGATATCCTTTCCAATTTTCAATCTGATTAAAAGGCTCTCCCTTTCCGTGTTGTGTTCATCCGCAAATCGTTTGATTTCTTTTGATAAGTACTTCCGATTTTCGTTAAAATAGATTGTCCATTCATCCAATTTCTGATACAGCTCATATTTCATTTCAATCGACCTCCCAATTATGTTTATGAAAACACCTTCTTTTGCATCATTCTTCATCTTATGCGAGGCGTTCAAAACTAATAAAAAAGAGCGAGAGGATTTCTCCACTCACTCCATGTTGATTTTTGCTTTCGTTGCCTCGTCAAGCACGTTATAGATATTCTTTAGTGGAACATCGAATGTGTTGCCTCCTAACGTGACTTTCGCAATCCTTGACTCTTCATCTCCTGAAACCGACATGCTCGTGGTTTTCAATGTGAAGGTAGTATCTGACGTCCGTTCGAATTCTACCGTTTTGACTTCTTCTTTTACTGTGTCAACCGCCAAGACTGCATTGTCAACACTCTTATTCATAAGAGAAATATCTCCTGTTATCCCGTAATATACGAGACCGGCAATCAACAGTCCTCCTAAGATGGCGACAACCTTACTCATGAGTAAACGAATCAGTACAAGTAGAACGATTATTAAAACAATGAAAACAAAATTGTCTTTTAATAGTTGAATCAACATATCCATTCCATATCTCCTCCTTCAGTTATTATGGTCGAGCACTCTATATTCTATGAGCATTCTCAATGACCAATGCCTTTTAATCCAAACTCTTTGTTGGATGTTTCTTACGTTTCGCTTCCAACAGCTCCCGCTTTGTTTTTGTTCGTTTTGTGAGGGTCGAGATGGCAATCTCCCTGCCTCTGCGTTTCAGAGTGACATCGTATCTACCTTCACGTTCGAGTCTCTTTCTAAGTTTCTGTGTCCTGGTTTTTGCCATTTGCAACACTCCTGTTTATTTAGATACCTCATCCTATTCAACAAAAGACAAGCTCATCAGTGTTTTTCATTATCGTTGTTTCAAAAAGAGTGGCTTTATCTTGTCATCGAACCCTTCTTCAATCAACTCATTCCCAAAGTCTTTGAGAACATCTCTTATTTTCATTCCGTGCATCTCTTCAATCTCATCGATTAACGAACGATATGTCGAGACGAACGTGTCTGCCGAAATTCGATTTACCTTGTCCTGATATCCCGATTGGATGACATCGTCTATCCCTTTCCCAAAATCCTTTTCCCACCATGCATAATGTATCTTCACATCGAACTCTTTCATCGCCTCCACCATCGCAGAAAGAGATTCAAACACATTGATATTGGAGGCAACGTCACTGTCAAACATCACGATAATATTCAAGAATGGATGATTCTGTTGCTCCTCCAGGTCATGAATCGTATGAATTAAGTCCTGTTTCCAATTTTGAATCCCCTGTATCGACAGCGCTTGAGCTTGATAATGCTTTGCGATTGCTTCTGACTTAAATATTCCTTCTGTAATGAAAAGAACGTAGGGATATTGGTTTTTGCTAGGAATAGATACATGAATGGGGGAACCGCTCCCTGTGCCAAACTCCATTGTGTCCTCGTCATTGGCAAAACTAGAGGACATCCAGATATAACGCTTTTCACCTTTCTTGGCGATATCTTTCCGAATTTGAA